>JBAVNO010000131.1:0-28430 GCA_049691095.1 Alphaproteobacteria bacterium
GACTTGCCCCCCGCGGTCACCGCCCCCTTCGACTCCTCGGCCGCGGCCCGCGCCCCGACGGCGGCCTGGGCCAGGGCCTCGTTCATGGGGTCCGAGGCCGCGGCGGTTTCCGCGGCGGTTGCGGCCCCATCGGCGGAAGTGGCCGCGGCCGACGCCTTGCCGGCGGCGATCACGGCGGCGCTGGCCGCTTCGGCATCGGCCGCCGGACCGCCCTGGAAGTGGCGCAGGTCGATCTCGACCGGGAAGGTGATCTCGTCGGGGACCTTGACGTCCTCATAGCCGCCGCCGAGATCGGCCGGGGCCACCGGACGTCCGTAGGCGTCGCGGCCGGGCGCGAAGGCGACGTCGGGAGCCGGCACGTGCCGGACCAGAAGCTGACAGTCGGCGCGGCTCAAGACGACGATATCCTGTGCCCAGGCGGGGCCCACCGACAGGATATGGAATGCCGCCGCCGCGGCGAGCAACGGGACCGGGGATGGGGTCATGGAGGCCAGCCTACCGGACAGGCGTTAACGGTTGGTGGCGGCTGCGGCAAATCGTCATATGGACGAAAGGTGTCAAGCGCAAAAAGCTCGATTTTTGGCGCGAATCAGCCAAAAATCAGGTGACGGGCCGGGCCGCATCGCCTATTCTCCCGCGCCTTAGACCGTACCGTACAAGCGGCCCGAGTTTAGGGAGGAGAGCGGTTCAGAATTCTGATCGGGGGCTACGGCCACTGCGATCAGCAGAACATCATAAAAAGGCAGGTTGCACTCTTAATGGCAGAGCCTAACGGTTTTGCCATTTTTTGTTTTTGGGTCCCCGGTTCTCGCGTCCCAGAGTCCTGCTGCGGCCTCACCGCTTCGCCATCCACGGCGGCGCGAGCTTGGCGATCCGCCCGAACACCGGGCAGTCCGGCCTATGCGCGCCCGGCAGATACCCGATCGACATCAGGAACTCGCCGGTGATCTCGCCGCCGGTGAAGACGAAGGTGCGTTTGAAAAGCGTCACCCAGTCGGACTTGGCCCGGGGATGGTGGGCCGCGATCCAGCGTGCGAACGAACCGTGGGAGGAGCGGAGCGCCACGATCCGTTTCGCGTTCTCGATCACCGCGTCGACCTTGCGGGCGTTGCGGATGATCGAGGCGTCGGCCAGGAGCCGCCGGCGCTCGCGCGCCCCGTAGGCCGCGACCCGTCCGATGTCGAAGCCGCCGAAGGCGCGCTGAAACGCCTCGCGGCGCTTGAGGACGATGAGCCAGCTCAGGCCCGCCTGCTGGATCTCGAGCGCCAGGCGCTCGAACAGGGCGTCGTCGTCTTCGAGGGGAAAGCCGTATTCGCGGTCGTGATAGGGCCCATGGATGGGGTGTCCGGGCGCCATGTCGCAGTACCAGCTCATCATCGGCTCCCGGGCGGCCGGGCTCAGCCCTATTGCGCCATCTCGCGGAACGAGATGATGTTGCTTACGACCACGGCATAGATCCCGAGCCAGATCACGGCCGAGATCGCCGACGTGACCAGCACCTTGAGACCGAGCCTCGGATTTATGGGCGCGCTGCTGGCGTGGCCGGGCTCGGGCTCGTCGGCAATCCTGACCCCCCAGGGCAGGACCGCGAACAGCACCACCCACCACACGCAGATATAGACCACGAGGCCCCCGAACCAGCCCATCGTCAGGCCTGCTCGATCTCGACCAGCGTGCCGCAGAAATCCTTGGGATGCAGGAACAGCACCGGCTTGTCGTGGGCGCCGGTCTTGGGCTCCCCGTCGCCGATGATGCGCGCCCCCTTCCCCTTGATGTGGTCGCGCGCGGCCAGGATGTCCTCGACCTCGAGGCAGATATGATGGACGCCGCCCGCGGGGTTGCGCTCCAGGAAGTGGCTCACGGGAGATTTGTCGCCCAGCGGGTGCATGAGCTCGATCTTGGTGTTGGGAAGCTCGACGAACACCACGCTGACGCCGTGGGCGGGGAAGTCCTCAGCCTTCGAGACCTTGGCCCCCAGCGTGTCGCGGTAGAGGCGCCGCGCCGCCTCGAGGTCGGGAACGACGATCGCCACGTGATTGAGCCGTCCGATCATGAGCGTCTCCTCGCATTTTTGGGGTTCTTATAGGGCCCGGAGCGCGGCCCCACAAGCCGGGATGCTACAAGCGCAAGAGATGGATTTCGGTGACCGGTCGGCGCCCCAGGGTGTCGAACAGGCGGCGGCGCAGCGCCCGGCGCGAGCACTCGCGAATGGCCTCGTCGTCCATGCGCTCGGCCGCCGTCAGGCCGTCGATGGCGGCGCGGATGGCGCCCGCCACCTCGGCCTTGATCTCCTGCTCCGCGTCGTCGTTGATGAGGCCCAGGACCGATATCTGCGGCTCGCCCATCAACCGCCCCTCCTTCGACACGGCCAGGGTCGCGACCGCGCTGCCGTTGAAGGACATCCGGCGCCGCTCGCGCAACGACTCGGCTTCGAGATCGATGAGGCGGATGCCGTCCGCCCCCAGCCGTCCGCTGTGCACCTGGGCCACGCGTCCGGCGTGACCCGGCGCGAGCCGCGCCACGGCGCCGTTCTCCACCACCACCGTTTCCGGGATCTGACACGACCTGGCGAGGCCCGCCTGCTCGGCCAGATGCCGGGGCTCCCCATGCACCGGAACCGCGATGCGCGGGCGCACGAGCTGATACATGCGCATCAGCTCGTCGCGGGCGGGATGGCCGGAGACATGGACGAATTCGTTCTTCTCGGTCACGACCTCCACGCCCGCGCGCACCAAACGATTGACCACCCGGCCGATGGGCTTTTCGTTGCCCGGGATGATGCGCGAGGAAAAGATCACGGCGTCGCCTTCCTCCAGGTGCACGTGGGGATGCTCGCCCGCCGCGATGCGGGCCAGCGCCGCCCGGGGCTCGCCCTGGCTGCCGGTGCAGATCAGCAGCGCCTCGCGGCGCGGCATGGCCTCGGCTTCGGCCTCGGCATGGAAGACGAGACCGGGATCGAGATAGCCGGTGCGGCGCGCGGCCTCGACCATGCGGACGAGCGCGCGGCCGACCAGGACCGGCTTGCGCCCGTGGGCGGCCGCCACCGTCGCCATGGTCTCGATGCGCGCGATGTTGGAGGCGAAGCTCGCCATGGCCACGCGCCCGGTGTAGCGGCCCACGATCTCGATCAGGCTCTTGCGCAGCGCGGCCTCGGAGCCCGAATGGCCGGGCTGGAACACGTTGGTCGAGTCGCAGATCATGGCCAGCACGCCGGCCTCGCCCAGCCGCCGCAGCGCCGCTTCGTCCGAGACCTCGCCCACCAGAGGCGCGGGATCGAACTTCCAGTCGCCGGTGTGCAGCACCGGACCGAAGGGCGTGTGGATCACCACCGCATTGGGCTCCGGGATCGAATGGGTGAGCGTGACGAGTTCGACCTTGAACGCTCCCACCTCGAAGGCGCCGGACAGCGGCACTACCGTGATGGGCGCGTCGAGTCCGGCCTCATCGAGCTTGCCGCGCAGGATCTCGGCCGTGAACGGAGTGGCATAGATGGGGCACCGAAGCCGCGGCCACAGATAGGGCACGGCGCCGATATGGTCCTCGTGGGCGTGGGTCAGCACTAGCCCGGCCAAGCGGTCGCGCTGGGCCTCGATGAAGGACGGGTCCGGCATGATGATGTCGATGCCGGGCGTGGTCTCGTCGCCGAAGGTGATGCCGAGGTCGATCATCAGCCATTGGCCCCGGCAGCCGTAAAGGCTGAGGTTCATGCCGATTTCCCCGGCGCCGCCCAACGCCAGGAACAGAAGCTCGTCACCGGGAACGATCGTCGGGCTCGGCACCGTCATTTGCGGCTGTTGCGCCGGTGCACGAGCATGAGGCCGCGCAGCGTCAGGTCGGGGTCGTGGTGGGCGATGGCCGCGGTGGCCGGCGCGAACAGCGACGCCAGCCCGCCGGTCGCCACCACGGTCACGGGCTGTCCCAGCTCCTCCCCGATCCGCGTCACCAGGCCCTCGATCAGCCCGACATAGCCCCAGTACACGCCCGAGCGCATGGCCGCGGTCGTGCCCTTGCCGATCACGCTCTCGGGGCGCTTGATGGCGATGCGCGGCAGCTTGGCGGCGGCCAAGTGAAGGGCCTCGAGCGAGAGGTTGATGCCGGGCGCGATGACGCCGCCGCAGTAATTGCCCTTGGCGTCCACGACGTCGAAAGTGGTCGCGGTGCCGAAATCGATCACCACCGCGGGCCCGCCGTAACGCTCGAACACCGCCACCGAGTTCACCAGCCGGTCGGCTCCGACCTCCTCGGGATTGTCCACCAGGACACCGATGCCGAGCTCCACGCCCGGCTCACCCACGATCATCGGCTCGCAGTCGAAATAGCGCCGGCACAGCGTGGCCAGGCTGTGGGAGGCGGCGGGCACCACGTTGGCGATGATGGCGCCGTTCACGTCCGCGGGCTTCAGCCCTTCGAGCGCCATGAGCTGGGTCAGCCACACCGCGTATTCGTCGGCGGTACGGTGCGGGTCGTTGGAGCTGCGCCACTGGCGGCGGCAGGTCTCGCCGTCATAGAGGGCGAACACCACGTTGGTGTTCCCGGAGTCGATGGTGAGAAGCATTCGACCGATCCCTCAACCGGACGCGCGGTCCGCCGTCCCGTGTGCGAAGAAAACGTCGCCGGCGCTGATGTCCCGGCGCCCCTCGCCCGGCACGTCCAGCAGCAGCGCGCCGGTCTCGCTCAATCCGGCGAACCGGCCGGCCACCCTGTCCCGGCCCAGGCGGACCTCGACAGTCTCGCCCAAACGGGCCGCCCGGGCCAGCCATTCGGCCCTCACGGCTGCGAATCCGGCCTCCCGCCAGCGGCCGTACCAGTGGCGGAACCGGTCCAGGAACGCATCGCGCACGGCCGCCACCGTCAGCCCCGCGCAGCCCACGGCCTGCAGGCTGGTGGCCGGAAACATGACCTCGCCCGGGAAGTGGGCCACGTTCACGCCCACGCCCACGATGATGAAACCGAGCCGTCCATCCTCGGTTTGGGATTCGAGCAGGATGCCCGCCACCTTGCGCTCGTTCAGCAGCACGTCGTTGGGCCATTTGAGGGTCACCCGCCCCTTGGCCGCGACGATCGGCTCCAGGGCCTCGGCCAGCGCCACGGCGGCGACGAAGCTCAGGTTCGCCGCCTCGCCCAGGGGCACCGCGGGCTTGAGCAGGATCGAGCAATGGAGGTTGCCCGCGGGCGAGTCCCAGTGGCGGCCACGCCGGCCGCGTCCCCTGGTCTGGGCGGCGGCGACGATGACGGTGCCCTCGGCCGCGCCCGCGGTGGCGCGGCGGCGCGCCTCCTCGTTGGTGCTGTCGATGGTGTCGAAGGGAACGAGGCCGAACTCTGGCACCAGCGGCGCCGGAGGCATCGACTCACCCGCCGAACAACGCGGCGGCGGCGGCGCCGGCTGCGGTCAGCACCGGCCCGGGGACGATGAAGAACAGGCTGACGAAGGCGCTGCTGCCCGCGATGATCCAGGCCAGCTCGCGTCCGATCGGACGATGGAGCGTGTCCTTGGGCTCGTCGAAGTACATCAGCTTGACGATCCGGATGTAGTAATAGGCGGCCACCACGGTGGTCAGGACGCCGATGACGGCGAGCGTGTAGAGCTGCGCCTGAATCACGGCGATGAATACGTACAGCTTGCCGAAGAAGCCGGCGAAGGGCGGGATGCCCGCCAGCGAGAACATGAGGATGCCGAGCCCCAGCGCCAGCATGGGATGGGTGCGGGCGAGTCCGCGCAGATCGTCGATCCCCTCCACCATGCGCTCGTGCTGGCGCATGCACAGGATGCAGGCCCAGGTCCCGACCGTCATGACCACGTAGATCGTCAGGTACACGAGCACGCTCGCGACCCCCGCCTTGCCGCCGGCCGCGAGCCCCAGCAGCGCATAGCCGACGTGGCCGATCGAGCTGTAGGCCATCAGCCGCTTGATGTTGGTCTGGTTGATGGCGGCGAACGCGCCCAGGATCATGGAGCCGGCGGAGATCACCACCACGATCTGCTGCCAGTGGACGGCGAGCGCCCCGAACGGCCCCACCATGACCCGCAGCAGGAGCGCCATGGCGGCGAGCTTCGGCGCGGCGGCGAAGAACGCGGTAACGGGCGTGGGCGCGCCCTCGTAGACGTCGGGGGTCCACATGTGGAACGGCACCGCGGAGACCTTGAAGGCCAGCGCGGCGGCGATGAACACCAGCCCCACGATCACGCCCATGGGCGCCTGGCCGTGCGGCGCGGCGGCGAAAATCCTCCCCAGGTCGTCGAAGCCGGTGGTGCCGGCGAAGCCGTACACCAGCGACGCCCCGTAAAGAAGCAGGCCCGAGGACAGCGCGCCCAGCACGAAGTATTTGAGGCCCGCCTCGCTGGCGCGGACGTGGTCGCGGCGGATCGCGGCCAGGATGTAGAGCGACAGGCTTTGCAGCTCGAGCCCGAGATAGAGCGCGATGAGATCGTTGGCCGAGATCATCATCATCATGCCGAGCGAGGCGAACAGCACCAGGATCGGGTACTCGAACCGCTCGACCCGCTCGTGGCGGAGATAATCGAACGACAGGATCAGCGTCACGATCGACGCGATCAGCACCAGGCCCTTCATGAACAGCGCGAACCCGTCGTTCACGAACATCCCGGCGAAGGTCACCATCCGCCCGCCGCCCACGGCCAGGCCGATGAGCAACGCGGCGGCGAGGCACAGCACCACCAGCCAGGACACCATCCGGGTGGCGCCGTCGCCGCGGAACACGCCGTAGATCATCAGGACCAGCCCGGCGACGGCGAGGAAGATCTCGGGCAGTGCGGGGGTGATGTCGGGAACGGGGCTCATGATCCTATCGAAGCGGTCCGATTCAGGTCCGGTTGCTCAATTCGCTGCCGCGAGCGCCGCGGCCGGCGCCGTTCCGGCCTGCTGGTACCCCGCGACCAGATGATCGACCGAGGTATGGATGACGTCGAGGAACGGCTTCGGGTACACGCCCATCCAAATCACCAGCACCACGAGCGGCGCGAAGACGGCGATCTCGCGCGGGCTCAGATCCAAGAGCCGCTTCAGGTCCTCGCGCACCAGGGCGCCGAAGATGACGCGGCGGTAGAGCCACAGCATGTAGGCCACGCCCAGGATCATGCCCGTGGCGGCGAACGCCGCCACCCACTTGTTGACGAGGAAGGCGCCGAGCAGGGTCAGGAACTCGCCCACGAATCCGCTGGTTCCGGGAACGCCGATGGACGCCAGGGTGAACACCATGAACACGACCGCGTACCAGGGCATGCGATGCACGAGTCCGCCGTAGCGGGCGATCAGGCGGCTGTGGACGCGGTCGTACACCACGCCCACGCACAGGAACAGGGCGGCCGAGACCACGCCGTGGCTCAGCATCTGGATGATCGCGCCCTCGATGCCCTGGACGTTCAGCGCGAAGATGCCCATGGTGACGAGGCCCATATGGGCGACCGACGAATAGGCGATCAGCTTCTTCATGTCCTCCTGGGCCAGCGCCACGAGCGAGGTGTAGATCACCGCCACCACGCTGAGGACGAACACGAACGGCACGAAATAAACCGAGGCCACTGGCAACAGGGGCAGCGAGAGCCGCAGGAACCCGTAGCCGCCCATCTTCAGCAGCACGCCCGCGAGAAGCACCGATCCGGCGGTGGGGGCCTCGACATGGGCGTCGGGAAGCCAGGTGTGCAGCGGCCACATGGGAATCTTCACCGCGAACGAGGCGAAGAAGGCCAGCCACAGCCAGGTCTGCAAATTGACCGGGACGCTGAAGCGCATCAGCGTCGGCAGGTCCGTGGTGCCCGCCTTGACGAACAGCACCAGGATGGCGATCAGAAGCAGGACCGATCCCGAAAGCGTGTAGAGGAAGAACTTGAAGGCCGAATAGACGCGCCGCTCGCCGCCCCAAATGCCGATGATCAGGAACATCGGGATCAGGACACCCTCGAAGAAGATATAGAGCAGCACGAAGTCCAGCGCGCAGAACACGCCCACCATCATGGTCTCGAGCACCAGGAAGGCGATCATATATTCCTTCACGCGCACGGTGATCGATTCCCAGCTCGCCAGCACGCAGATCGGCGTCAGCAGCGTGGACAGCAGGATGAAGAACACCGAGATGCCGTCCACGCCGAGATGGAAGAAGATGTTGACGCCCGGCATCCACGCCGATTTCTCGACGAACTGGAATTCGGGCGTGGTGGGATCGAAGTTCGCCCACAACAGGAGCGACAGCGCGAAGGTGATGAGCGAGGTCCACAGCGCCAGATAGCGGGCGTTGCGCGCCACCGTCTCCGCGTCGCCGCGGGCCACGAGGATGAAGCCCGCGCCCACCAGCGGCAGGAAGGTGATCAGCGAAAGAATCGGCCAGCCCTGCATGCTAGCGCCCCAACGTGTATAGGTACCACGTCACGAGCGCGACGACGCCGATCAGCATCGCGAACGCGTAGTGGTACACATAGCCGGTCTGAAGCCTGGAGGCGCGGCGCGCCAGCGAGCGCGTCGCCGCGGCCACGCCGTCGGGGCCCACCCCGTCGATCAGCGCGCCGTCGCCCGACTTCCACAAGCCGGCGCCCAGATACAGGGCGGGCTGCACGAACACGCGGTCATAGGCCTCGTCGAAATACCATTTGTTGAGCAGGAACAGGTACAGCGGCCGGAACCGGCGGGCGATAAAGCCGGGGAGACCCGTCATGAACACGTAGAAGACGGTGGCGAGCGCGATGCCGGCCAGCGCCAGCACGGTGGGTGTGAGCTTGATCGTCTCGGGGATGTGATGCGCGGCCTCGATCGACTCGTGCCCCGCCGCGACCGTTATCGAGCCCGACCAGAATATCTTCATCCCGTCGCCGACGAAGCTGTCGTATCCCAGCAGTCCCGCGAACAGCGAGCCCAGTGCCAGCACGATGAGCGGGATCGTCATGACCTTGGGCGATTCGTGGACGTGCGCCATCACGTGCTCGTCGGCCCGGGGCGCGCCATGGAAGGTCATGTACAGGAGCCGCCAGGAATAGAACGCGGTCATGAAGGCCGCGGCGATCCCCATGACATAGGCATAGCGGCCCACCAGTCCGCCGGCGGCAAAGGCCGATTCGATGATGATGTCCTTGGAGAAATAGCCGGCGAAGAACGGCACCCCGGCCAGCGCCAGGCTCCCGATCCACATCAGGCCGTAGGTCAGCGGCACCGCCTTCCAAATCCCGCCCATGCGGCGCATGTCCTGCTCGCCCGACATGGCGTGGATGACGGACCCGGCGCCCAGGAACAGCAGCGCCTTGAAGAAGGCATGGGTCATGAGATGGAAGATGGCGGCGGCATAGGCCGAGACGCCGATGGCGAAGAACATGTAGCCGAGCTGGCTCACGGTGGAATAGGCGACCACCCGCTTGATGTCGTTCTGGCACAGGCCCACCGTGGCGCCGAAGAACGCGGTGGTGGCGCCCACCACCGTGATGACGGCGAGCGCCGCCGGCGCGTGCTCGAACACGGGCGAGAGCCGCGCCACCATGAACACCCCGGCCGTCACCATCGTCGCGGCATGGATGAGGGCCGAGACGGGCGTCGGGCCCTCCATGGCGTCGGGCAGCCAGGTGTGCAGGCCGATCTGCGCCGATTTGCCCATCGCGCCCACGAACAGCAGCAGGCACACGATCTCCAGCACCGGCACCGGGCGGCCCATCAAGGCCACGGTCTGGCCGTCCATGGCCCCGACATTGGCGAAGATGACGTCGTAGTTGATGGAGCCGAACAGCAGGTAGAGGTACAGGATCCCGAGCATGAATCCGAAGTCGCCGACGCGGTTGACGACGAAGGCCTTGATCGCCGCCGCGTTGGCCGACGGGCGGTCGTACCAGAATCCGATCAGCAGGTACGAGCACAGCCCGACCCCTTCCCAGCCGAAGAAAAGCTGCAGCAGATTGCTGGCGGTCACCAGCATCAGCATGAAGAAGGTGAACAGGCTCAGATAGGAGAAGAAGCGCGGGATGCCCGGGTCGTGCTCCATGTAGCCGATGGAATAGACGTGCACCGCGGCCGAGACCACGGTGACGACGAACACCATGACCGCGGTCAGCACGTCGAAGCGCAACGACCACGCCGCGTCGAGGCCGCCGGAGTTGATCCAGGTGAACAGCGGAACGTCGCGGATGTTCCCGTTCAGGATCACGTCGTTGAAGATGAAGAGCGACAGGACCGCCGACAGGCACAGGAACCCGCAGGTCACCAGCTGGGCGCCCCGGTCGCCCACCACGCGTCCGAACAGGCCGGCGATGACGGATCCGAGCAGGGGCAGGAAGACGGTCGCGGTGTACATGCCTAGCCCTTCAGTACGTCGATGTCCTCGACCGCGATGGTGCCGCGGTTCCGGAAATAGACGACGAGTATCGCCAGCCCCACCGCGGCCTCGGCCGCGGCGACGGTCAGCACGAACATGGCGAAGACCTGTCCCACCAGGTCGCCGAAATGGGTGGAGAACGCCACCAGATTGATGTTGACGGAGAGCAGCATCAGCTCGATCGACATCAGGATGACGATCACGTTCTTGCGGTTCACGAAGATGCCGAGGATGCCCAGCGTGAACAGAATCGCCGCCACCGTCAGGTAATGACCGAGCCCGATCTCGAACACCTTACACCCCTCCCCCGGTCGGGACCTTCTTGAGCTCGACGGTGCGGCCGCGCGCGAATTGCTTGCCGACGCTCTGCTTGCGCACGCCCTTGCGGGTGCGCAGCGTCAGGACGATGGCGCCGATCATGGCCACCAGCAGGATGAGCCCCGCGGTCTGGAACAGGTACACGTACCGGGTATAGATCACGTCGCCCAGCGCCTGGGTGTTGGTGAGCGCGCCCGTCGCGGCCACCGGCGCCGCCATCACCTTCGACAGCTCGGGCGCGAACGTCCAGCTTCCGAACAGAAGCGCGAGCTCGACCAGCAGCAGGAGCCCGATCACCGCGCCGACCGGAAGGTAGCTGAGGAACCCCTGGCGGAGCTCGGCGAAATTGATGTCCAGCATCATGACGACGAACAGGAACAGGACCGCCACCGCGCCCACATACACGACCACCAGGATCATGGCCAGGAACTCGGCCCCCATCAGCACGAACAGACCCGCCGCGGTGAAGAAGGCGAGGATCAGGAACAGGACCGAGTGCACGGGATTGCGCGCAGAGATGACCATCACGCCGGAGGCCACCGCCACGGCCGCAAAGACGTAGAAGGCCAGTGCCTGAATGATCATGCCGCGCGCACGCCCCAAACGGGGCGCGACGCCATCGAACCGGCACGGTTTGTCCCTAAGCTCATTCTTGTCCCCTGATCCCCGACCAACCCCCAAGCGCCCCCGCCCTACCGATAGGGCGCATCCGACTCCAGATTCCTGCCTATTTCCACTTCCCAGCGATCCCCGTTGGCGAGCAGTTTTTCCTTGTTGTACATCAGCTCCTCGCGGGTCTCGGTCGCAAACTCGAAATTCGGCCCCTCGACGATCGCATCCACCGGGCACGCCTCGGCGCAATAGCCGCAATAGATGCACTTCGTCATGTCGATGTCATAGCGCGTGGTGCGGCGGCTTCCGTCGTCGCGCGGCTCGGCCTCGATGGTGATGGCGAGCGCCGGGCAGATCGCCTCGCACAGCTTGCAGGCGATGCACCGCTCCTCGCCGTTGGGATAGCGGCGCAGCGCGTGCTCGCCCCGGAACCGCGGGCTGATGGGCCCCTTCTCGAAGGGGTAATTGAGCGTCACCTTCTGCCGGAACAGGTATCTGAGCGTGAGCACCATGCCCGAGACGAGCTCGGCCATGAAAACGCTGCGCGCGGTGCGGTCCAGAATCGCCATGTCTATCGTGCCTCCGTCATGACGCACCCGCGCCGGCACCGGCATGGAGCGGCGCCCAACCGGTAAGGGTCACCACGGCCGCAGTCAAGACCACGCCGGCAAGCGACACCGGCAGGAACACCTTCCAGCCCAGGCGCATCAGCTGGTCGTACCGGAAGCGCGGGAACGTGGCCCGCACCCACAGGAACACGAACAACAGGGCGGCGATCTTGGCCGCGAACCATATCGGCCCCGGCACCAGGGTCAACGGCCACACGCCGACGGGGGGCAGCCAGCCGCCCAGGAACAGGATCGTGGTCATGGCGCTGACGAGGATCATGTTGCCGTACTCGCCGAGATAGAACAGCGCGAAGGTCATCGACGAGTATTCGACGTTGAAGCCGGTGACCAGCTCGGCTTCGGCCTCGGGCAGATCGAACGGCGACCGGTTGGTCTCGGCCAGACACGAGATGAAGAAGATGACGAACATGGGAAACAGCGGCACGGCGAACCACACCTGCCGCTGAGCGAGCACGATATCGCTCAGGTTCAGCGAGCGCACGATCAGCAGCACCGTGATGATGATGAATCCCATCGAGACCTCGTAGGACACCATCTGCGCGGCCGAGCGCATCCCGCCCAGGAACGCGTATTTCGAATTGCTGGCCCAGCCCCCCATGATGACGCCGTAAACACCGAGCGACGAGATCGCGAACAGGAACAGGATGCCGACATTGATGTTGGCCAGCACCAGCCCGGGACCGAACGGCACCACCGCCCAAGCCACCAGCGCCAGGCTGAAGGTGAGGACCGGCGCGATGAGGAATACGCCCTTGTTGGCGCCGGTGGGAAGCACGGTCTCCTTCATCATCAGCTTGAGGCCGTCGGCGAAGGGCTGCAGAAGCCCGAGCGGACCCACCACGTTGGGGCCCTTGCGGAGCTGCATCGCGGCGATGATCTTGCGCTCGGCATAGGTGAGATAGGCGATGGCGACCAGGAGCGGCACCACGATGGCGAGAATCTCGGCGACGATGATGATGAGGGGCAGGAGATAGTCCTGCCACAGCGCCAGCAGCGTGATATCGGCCGCCGCCAGCAACGGCGCGATTCCCATGGGTCCGTCAGCCATCGGTGCCGGTCCTCGCCCTGGGAAGGATGAAGGCTTCGACGCACATCGCCATGGTGGCCGAGGCGCGCGTGATCGGGTCGGTCATGTAGAAGTTCTTGATCGGGTAATCGAGCGGCTCGGCGCGGATCGGCCCCTTGGCGCCGAATTCGCCCCAGGGATTGGGCGGCGCCGCGCCCGCCTGCCCGAACACCGGATTGACGCCCGCCATCCGGCGCCGGAGATCGGCGATTCCGTCATAGGGCATGGCGCCGCGTTCGAGCCCGAGCGCCGCGCCCAGCGCGCGCAAAATCTTCCAGTCCTCGCGCGCGTCGCCGGGCGGGAACACGGCGAGCTTGGTCGCCTGCACCCGCCCCTCGGTGTTGACGAAGGTGGCGCTCTTTTCCGTATAGGCGGCGCCGGGAAGGATCACGTCTGCGGCCTCGGCGCCGCGGTCCCCGTGATGGCCCTGATAGATCACGAACGCCTTCTTGAGCCGCGCCAGGTCGATCTCGTCGGCCCCCAGCAGATAGACGGCCTCGATCGCGCCCTGTTCCGCGCCCTCGAGAATCCGCGCCACGTCGCGGCCGCCTTTTCCCGGCACGAAGCCGAGGTCGAGCCCGCCCACCCGCGCGGCCGCCGTGTGCAACACGTTGAACCCGTTCCAGCCCTCGCGCACCATGCCGAAGGTGTCGGCGATCCGGCCGGCCGAAAACAGGATCGCGGCGCCGTCGGGCCGCGCCAGCGCGCCCTGGCCCACCACGATCATGGGGTTTTTTGCCGCCCGCAGCCGCCGGGCGAAGGCATGCGTGTCGGCCGCGATGGCGTCGAGCACGGTGGGCGCGGCGCCCAGCTGCTCGACCGGATAGGTGAGGTCGAGCGCGGGCCCGACGGCGGCAACCTGGAACCCGCCCATGCGGTAGCGCTTCCTCAGGCGCGCGTTGACGATGGCGGCCTCCGCCCTGGGGTTGGTTCCGACCAGGAGGCAGAGATCGGCGTTCTCGATGCCGGCGATGGTGGTGTTGAAGACATAGCCCGCGCGCACGTCGCCGCCGAGCCTGGCCCCGTCCTGGCGGCAATCGAGATGGGGCGAGAGCAGCGCCCGCATCAGATCCTTGAGCGCCAGCATCGACTCGCAGTCCGCCTGGTCGCCGGCGATGGCCGCGATGCGCTCGCCCGTCATCCCCTTGAGCCGGGCGGCGACGGCTTGGAACGCCTCCTGCCATGAGGCGGGGCGCAGCTTGCCGCCCTCGCGCACGTATGGCCGGTCGAGACGCTGGCGTTTCAGCCCGTCATAGGCGAAGCGGGTCTTGTCCGAGATCCATTCCTCGTTGACGTCGTCGTTGAGCCGCGGCAGCACCCGCATCACCTCCGGCCCGCGGCTGTCGACGCGGATGTTGCTCCCCACCGCGTCGAGCGTGTCGATCGATTCGGTCTTGGTGAGCTCCCAGCTCCGCGCCGCGAAGGCATAGGGCTTCGAGGTCAGCGCCCCCACCGGGCACAAATCGATGATGTTCCCCGACAGCTCGGAACCGAGCGTGCGTTCGACGTAGGTTCCGACCTCCATGGTTTCGCCGCGCCCGGTGGCGCCGAGCTCCTCGACGCCTGCGACGTCGGTGGCGAACCGGATGCACCGGGTGCAGTGGATGCAGCGGGTCATGGCGGTCTTGATCAGCGGCCCGAAGTTCTTCTCCTTGACCGCGCGCTTGGCCTCGCGGTAGCGGCTGGAATCGCCGCCATAGGCCACCGCCATGTCCTGAAGGTCGCACTCGCCGCCCTGATCGCAGATGGGGCAGTCGAGCGGATGGTTGATGAGCAGGAACTCCATGACCCCGCGGCGCGCCTTCTCCACCATCGGCGAGTTGGTCTTGATGACCATGTTGTCCATGGCCGGCATGGCGCAGGACGCGATCGGCTTGGGCGAGCGCTCCATCTCGACCAGGCACATGCGGCAGTTGCCGGCGATGGCGAGGCGCTCGTGATAGCAGAAGCGGGGAATCTCGATCCCCAGCATCTCGCAGGCCTGCAGCAGGGTGGTGCCGGGCTCGACCTCAATCGCGATGCCGTCGATGGTGAGTTTGGGCATGAAGCGCTCCTAGGCCGCCTGCGTCTTCGAGATCTTCCGCGACAGGATGCGGTGCTCCATCTCGCCCCGGAAATGGCGGATGAGACCCTGCACCGGCCACGCCGCGGCGTCGCCCAGCGCGCAGATGGTGTGGCCTTCGATCTGGCGCGTGACGTCCTCCAGCAGGTCGATTTCGGCCACGTCGGCTTCGCCCTTCGCCATGCGTTCCATGACGCGGGCGAGCCAGCCCGTCCCCTCGCGGCAAGGCGTGCACTGGCCGCAGGATTCGTGCTTGTAGAACTTGGAGAGCCGCGCGATCGCCCGCACGATGTCGGTGGACTTGTCCATGACGATGACGGCGGCTGTGCCGAGACCCGACTTCACCTGCTGCAGGCTGTCGAAATCCATCAGCACCGTATCGCAGATCGATTTCGGCAGCACCGGCACCGACGAGCCGCCCGGGATCACCGCCAGCAGATTGTCCCAGCCGCCGCGCACGCCGCCGGCATGCTTGGTGATCAGCTCCTTGAGGGGAATCCCCATCACCTCTTCCACGTTGCACGGGTTGTTCACGTGGCCCGAGATGCAGAAGATCTTGGTGCCCGCGTTGTTGGGCCGGCCCAGGCTCGCGAACCAGGACGGGCCGCGGCGCAGGATTTCGGGCACCGCGGCGATGGTCTCGACGTTGTTGACCGTGGTCGGGCACCCGTAAATGCCGGTGTTGGCGGGGAACGGGGGCTTCAGCCTGGGCTGGCCCTTCCTGCCCTCGATGCTCTCGATCAGCGCCGTTTCCTCGCCGCAGATATAGGCGCCCGCGCCGCGGTGCACGACGACGTCGAAGTCGAAGCCCGACTTGCAGGCGTCGCGGCCGATGAGGCCGGCGTCGCGGGCTTCGTCGATGGCGGCCTCGAGCCGGTTGGCCTCGTCGTGGAACTCGCCGCGCACATAGATGTAGGCCGTGTTCGCGCCCATGGCGAAGCCGGCGATGAGGCAGCCTTCCAGCAGTTTCTGGGGGTCGTGGCGGAGGATGTCGCGGTCCTTGCAGGTGCCGGGCTCGCCCTCGTCGGCATTGACCACCAGATAATGGGGCCGACCGTCCGACTGCTTGGGCATGAACGACCATTTGAGCCCGGTGGGGAAGCCCGCGCCGCCGCGCCCGCGCATGCCCGAGTCCTTGACCTCGGTCACGATCTGATCGCGCCCCTTGGCCAGGATGTCCTTGGTGGTGCTCCAATCGCCCCGCGCGCGGGCGCCCGGCAGGCGCCAGTCGTGCCGGCCGTAGAGGTTGGTGAAGATCCGGTCCTGGTCGCGCAGCGTCATGGCGCTCCTCCGCCCTTTCCGGGGGCCGGTTCGGTGAGCGTGGTGAGGCCGGCCGCGGGCTCGGAGGCCTTGCGGCCCGACTGGGGACCGGGCCTGAGGGGGCGGCCCTGCAGCAGGCTGTTCAGCAAGGCCTCGGTCCGCTCCGGGTCCAGGTCCTCGAAATAGGAGTCGTTGACGCGCAGCATCGGCGCGTTCACGCACGCCCCCTGGCACTCGACCTCGGACAGCGTCACCCGCCCGTCCTCGGTGGTCTGGCCGACCTGGATGCCGAGCACCTTCTGGCAGGTGCCCAGAACCCCGTCGCTGCCGCGCAGCCAGCACGGCGTGGTGGTGCACACCTGCACGTGGTGTTGGCCCACGGGCGCCAGGTTGAGCATGCTGTAGAACGTCCCGACTTCGTAGACGCGGATCTTCGCCATGCCCAGAAGCTCGGCCACGTGATCCATGGCCGCCCGGGGCAGCCAGCCCCCGTGCTGGCGCTGGGCGAGATCGAGCAGCGGCAAAACCGCGCTCGCCTGGCGTCCCTCGGGATAGCGGGCGATGAAGGCCGCCGCCCGCTTCCGGTTCTCGGGCGTGAAGGAGAAGCTTTCCGGCTGGGTCACGCCGCCCGACTCCGTCGCGGTCGCGTCGCTGTGCGCGGTCATCGGTCGATCTCTCCGAAAACGATGTCCAGGCTGCCGATGATGGCCACGACGTCGGCCAGCATATGTCCCTTGGCGAGAAAGTCGAGCGCCTGAAGGAACGCGAATCCGGGCGCGCGAATGTTGCACCGGTAGGGACGGTTGGTGCCGTCGGACACGAGGTACACGCCGAACTCGCCCTTGGGCGCCTCGACGGCGCTGTAGGTATCTCCGGCGGGCACATGGTAGCCCTCGGTATAGAGCTTGAAATGGTGGATCAGCGCCTCCATCGAGCGCTTCATCTCGGCGCGCGGCGGCGGCGAGACCTTGTGGTCCTGGACCATGACCGGCCCCTCGGGCATCTTCTCGATCGCCTGCTCCATGATCCGCACGCTTTGGCGCATTTCTTCCATGCGCACCAGATAACGGTCGTAGCAGTCGCCGGTCTTGCCCACCGGGATATCGAAATCCATGTCGGCATAGGCGTCATAGGGCTGCGCCTTGCGCAGGTCCCACGGCACGCCGGTGGCGCGCAGCCCCGGCCCGGTGAATCCCCAATCGTAGGCCTGCTGCGGCGTCATCACCCCGATGTCGACCGTGCGCTGCTTGAAGATGCGGTTGTCGGTGAGCAGCGTTTCGAAGTCGTCGATCATCTTGGGGAAGGTCTTGGTGAACTTCAGGATGTCGTCGGCCAGGCCCGGCGGCAGGTCCTGGTGCACGCCTCCGGGGCGGAAATAGGCCGCGTGCAGCCGCGCGCCCGAGACCCGCTCATAGAACTCCATCATCAACTCGCGCTCCTCGAAGCCCCACAGGAACGGGGTCATGGCGCCGACATCGAGCGCGTAGGTGGTGATGCTCAGGATGTGGTTGAGGAGGCGGGTGATCTCGGCGAACAGCACCCGGATGTATTGCCCCCGGGGCGGCACCTCGATCCCCATCAGCTTTTCCACGCCCAGCGCGAAGGCGTGCTCCAGGCTCATGGGCGACACGTAATCGAGACGGTCGAAATACGGGACCGCCTGCAGGTAGGTCTTGTACTCGATCAGCTTCTCGGTGCCGCGGTGCAGGAGGCCGATGTGCGGGTCCGCGCGCTCCACCACCTCGCCGTCGAGCTCCAGCACCAGCCGCAGCACGCCGTGCGCCGCCGGATGCTGGGGTCCGAAATTGATCGTGTAGTTGGCAAGCTGGCGATCGGC
This sequence comes from Alphaproteobacteria bacterium, assembly GCA_049691095.1. Classification (GTDB taxonomy): domain Bacteria; phylum Pseudomonadota; class Alphaproteobacteria; order DATDPM01; family DATDPM01; genus JBAVNO01. Next base: position 18,090 of record JBAVNO010000131.1, read on the forward strand.
CATCACGCTTTGTCCTGTTTCTGCTGCGGCTTCCCTTCGGCTGCGCCCTTGGCCGTCGCTTTGGCCCCCTCCTTGGCCGGAGCCTCGGCCTTGTCGGGACCCGGGGCTTGGGCTTTCTCGTCGCCGGGAAGCACGAAATTCATGCCTTCCCACGGGCTGATGAAGTCGAACGTCCGAAACTCCTGCGTCAGCTTCACCGGCTCATAGACCACACGGCGCTGTTCGTTGTCGTAGCGCAGCTCGACGTAGCCGGTGAGCGGAAAGTCCTTGCGCAGCGGATGGCCTTCGAAGCCGTAGTCGGTGAGGATCCGCCGCAGGTCCGGATGGTCGGAGAACAGGATTCCGTACAAGTCCCAGGTCTCGCGCTCGTACCAATTGGCGCAACTGAACACCCGCGTGATCGACGGCACCGGGGTCCGCTCGTCGGTGGCCACCTTGACCCGGATGCGCTGATTCTGCGCCGGGCTCAGCAGGTTGTAGACGACCTCGAAGCGCGGGTCCCGCGACGGGTGATCCACGCCGCACAGGTCTATGAGCTGCTTGAACAGGCAATTGGTGTCGTCGCGGAGGAAGGTCATCACCCTGACGATCGAATCCGCCGTGACCGTGACACAAAGCTCGCCGCGGTCGACTTCCGGCTTCGAGACATGCTGCGGCATGGCCGCAACAAGGTAGTCGCCGAGTTCTCGAAGCGCTTCGTCCATAGCGGGGTTCTTGTCTTTGACCGAATTAGCGCAAGATCGTGTTGGTGCGTCGGATCTTCTTCTGGAGCTGCAGGATGCCGTAGAGCAGCGCCTCGGCCGTCGGCGGACAGCCGGGAACGTAGATGTCCACGGGCACGATGCGGTCGCAGCCCCGAACCACCGAATAGGAATAATGATAATAGCCGCCGCCGTTCGCGCACGAGCCCATGGAGATGACCCATCGCGGCTCCGCCATCTGGTCATAGACCTTGCGCAGCGCCGGAGCCATTTTGTTGCACAGCGTGCCGGCGACGATCATCACGTCGGACTGCCGCGGGCTGGGACGGAACACGACCCCGAAGCGGTCGAGATCGTAACGGCTGGCGCCGGTCTGCATCATCTCGACCGCGCAGCAGGCGAGCCCGAACGTCATCGGCCACATCGAGCCGGTGCGCGCCCAGTTCACCACCGTGTCGAGCGTGGACACGATGAAGCCCTTGTCGGCGATCTCGCCGGCGACGCGGGTCAGCAGCGCGTCCTCGGCGGGGCCCGGCCCCGACGGGGCGCCCCGGGCAGCGGCGGAGGCGCTCATTCCCATTCCAGCCCTCCTTTCTTCCATTCGTACACGAAGCCCACCGTCAGGATGACGAGGAACATGACCATCGACCAGAACCCGAAGGCGCCCAAATCTCCCAGCGAGACGGCCCAGGGGAACAGGAACGCGACTTCGAGATCGAAAATAATGAAAAGAATTGCGACCAGATAAAACCGAACATCGAATTTCGCGCGGGCATCGGAAAACACTTCGAAGCCGCACTCGTAAGGCGACAGCTTTTCCGAATCGGGGCGCTGGGGCGCGAGAATATAGGAGGCGACCAACATGACCACCGACAGCGCCCCCGCCACACCTAAGAAGATGAGTATGGGAAGGTACTCGGACAACAGCTCTTGCATCACGGCTGCTCCTGACGAGTCGGCACGAAGGCGGTTGGGCCGGCCGTCATCCCCACGTGGCGGCCCCTTCGCGCCGGCATCCGCGAGCCGGAGGGATATCCGGTCACGTCGCGAACGAGATTATAGGTACCGCCATCCGCCTTGAAAAGCATGGATCGGAGGCGCGATTGGTCGCACCCGCGCACCGCCATCACGGACCGGACGCCCGCGGGGTCCGGGGGCATGCGCGCGATTGGATAGGCTGGGACGGGAGGAAAGGGAGAAAAGGGAGGGAATGGCGGGAGTGACGGGACTCGAACCCGCGGCCTCCGGCGTGACAGGCCGGCGCTCTAACCAACTGAGCTACACCCCCAGCGAAGCCTTTCCGAAGGGCGGGTCCATGTACTGCACCCCCCGAGCAAGTGTCAAGCAACCGCGCCCCCTGCCATGGGTTCGGTCGCCCTGCGGCGGCGATGGCCGGCCGCATGCCATCCTGCTTCGGGTCCCTTAACGTATCCTTACACGGCGCGCGAGGCGCCGCGGCACGCCGGCCGAGACGGCGATTGGTGGGCGATGACGGACTCGAACCGCCGACCCCCTCGGTGTAAACGAGATGCTCTACCAACTGAGCTAATCGCCCGCCAGGCGTCCCCCGCCCGGCCCTGGCCCGGTGCGGCCGAAGACCGCACCGCAGGGTCCGGAACCCGGTCCTCGTTTAAACCCCTCGCACGCCGCACACAAGGGAAAGTAGGGCGCCTCCGCCCCCACGGCCGGGGCGCTGAACGGGGGCGGCGCGAGAGAGGGCGGGCACGCCGTGACCGCGAAATGCGAAGCGCCGGCCACATGTTCGTGGCCGGCGCCTCGACAACTGTTCCGAGAATGCGGGCGACGCGCCGCTACCGGTTGACCGCGTCCTTCAATCCCTTGCCGGCTTTGAACTTCGGCTGCTTGGAGGCCGGAATCTTGATCCGCTCGCCGGTGCGAGGATTGCGTCCTTCCGATGCGTTGCGCTTCGTCACGTGGAATGTTCCAAAACCAACCAAACGAACTTCGGTACCGCTGCGCAGGGCCTTCGTTATCGAACCGAATGTCGCTTCGACGGCCCTCGCAGCGTCCGCCTTCGACAATTTCGAGTTGGCCGCGACCGACGCCACGAGATCGTTCTTGTTCACTGTGAGCCCCCCCTTGAGAAATGCCTGGAAAGTCCTCGCCGGTGCCGACGGAACTGTCTCAGAGTGGGCAAAAGTTTAATTCTTCGCGCGCAGCCCCGTCAATTGCCGCGCGGAAGTTTTCCCCAGCTTTCGGGGGTCTTCCGGCGGCATATTTGTCGCAGCGCCGCAGCGCCGACACGTCAGTGCGTGACGAAGCTCTCGCGCTCTTCGCCGGTGTCGGTGTCCGGCGACGCGACCTTGCGATCATCGTCGACGGGTTCAACCCACTCGATCGGCATCGGACGCGACACCAGCGCGTTCTCCAGCACCTCGTCCACGGTCCCGACCGGGATGATCTTGAGCCCCCGCTTCACATTGTCGGGAATCTCGGCGAGATCCTTCTCGTTCTCCTTCGGGATCAGCACCGTCTTCAGACCGCCGCGCAGCGCCGCCAGCATCTTTTCCTTCAATCCGCCGATCGGCAGCACGCGGCCGCGCAAGGTGATTTCACCGGTCATGGCCACGTCCCTGCGCACCGGGATTCCGGTGAGCGCCGAGACGATCGACGTGCACATGGCCACACCGGCCGAGGGGCCATCCTTGGGCGTGGCGCCTTCCGGCACGTGGACGTGGATGTCGCGCTTGTCGAAGATGTTCGGCTTGATGCCGAACATCACCGCCCGCGAGCGCACGTAGGAACGCGCCGCCTGGACGGATTCCTTCATGACATCGCCCAACTTGCCGGTGTGCGTGACGCTGCCCTTGCCGGGCATGACCACCGCCTCGATCGACAGCAGCTCGCCTCCGACCTCGGTCCAGGCCAAGCCGGTGGTGACTCCCACCATGTCCTCGGCCTCCACCTCGCCGTAGCGGAAGCGGCGGACGCCGGAGAACTTTTCCAGATTCTGGCACGTCACCTTGAGGCCCTTGGCCCCCTGCATCATGACCTCTTTGACCGCCTTCCGGGTGAGGTTCGCGATCTCGCGCTCCAGGTTCCGCACCCCCGCTTCGCGGGTGTAGTAGCGGATCAGGTCGCGGAGCGCGTGGTCCGAGATCGACCACTCGCCCTTCTTGAGGCCATGGGCCTTCATCTGCTTGGCGATCAGGTGCCGGTTCGCGATCTCGACCTTCTCGTCCTCGGTGTAGCCCGAGATGCGGATGATCTCCATCCGGTCCATGAGCGGTTGCGGCATCCTGAGCGTATTGGCCGTGGTCACGAACATTACGTCGGAAAGGTCGTAATCGACCTCGAGGTAATGGTCGTTGAAGGTGGCGTTCTGCTCCGGGTCCAGGACCTCGAGCAGGGCCGAGGACGGGTCGCCCCGCCAGTCGGCGCCCATCTTGTCCACCTCGTCCAACAGGAACAAGGGGTTGGAAGATTTCGCCTTCTTCATGCCCTGGAGGATCTTGCCGGGCATCGAGCCGATATAGGTGCGGCGGTGGCCGCGGATTTCCGCCTCGTCGCGTACGCCGCCCAAGGACATGCGCACGAAGTTGCGGCCCGTGGCCCGCGCGATCGACTTGCCGAGCGACGTCTTGCCCACACCGGGCGGTCCCACCAGGCACAGGATCGGCCCCTTGACCTTCTTCATGCGGAGCTGGACCGCCAGGTACTCCAGGATCCGCTCCTTGACCTTCTTGAGGCCGAAATGGTCGGCCTCGAGGATCGCTTCCGCCTGCCTCAGGTCGCGCTTGATCTTGGTGCGCTTGCTCCACGGGATGTTCAGCATCCAGTCGAGATAGTTGCGCACCACCGTGGCCTCGGCGGACATCGGGCTCATGGTCCGAAGCTTCTTGACCTCGGCCAGGGCCTTTTCGCGGGCTTCCTTGCTCAGCTTGGTCTTGGAGATGCGATCCTCGATCTCGGCCACTTCGTCGCGGCCGTCCTCGATCTCGCCAAGCTCCTTCTGGATCGCCTTCAACTGCTCGTTCAGGTAGTACTCGCGCTGGGTCTTGTCCATCTGCCGCTTGACGCGGTTGCGGATGCGCTTTTCCACCTGCAGGACGCCGATCTCGCCTTCCATGTAGGCGTAGACCTTTTCCAGCCGCTCGCCCACGACTTCGGTCTCCAGGAGATCCTGCTTGTCCGGAATCTTGAGGCTGAGGTGCGAGGCGATCGAGTCGGCGAGCTTGCCATGGTCGTCGATCTGGTTGATCGAAACCAGGACCTCGGGCGGGATCTTGCGGTTCAGTTTGATGTACTGCTCGAACTGCGACACCACGGTGCGGGCCATGGCCTCGACTTCCTGGGACTCGCCCAGCCGCTCGACCATGATCTCGGCCTGAACCTGGAAGAAATTGGGATTGTCGGTGTACTTGAGGATGCGCGCGCGCTTGCCGCCCTCGACCAGCACCTTGACGGTGCCATCGGGGAGCTTCAAGAGCTGCAGCACGGTTCCGACGGTTCCGACCGCGTAGATGTCCTCGGCCGCAGGGTCGTCCTGGGAGGCGTTCTTCTGGGCGACGAGCAGGATCTGCTTGTCCTCCTTCATCACGTCCTCGAGCGCCCGCACCGACTTCTCGCGGCCTACGAACAGGGGCACGATCATGTGCGGAAACACCACGATGTCCCTGAGCGGCAAAACCGGGAACAGTTCTATGTGCGATTGTTCGAACATGGGATCCTTCAGTTTGGCCCCTTATTCTGGCCGTTTCATCTGGCCGGCCGAACCTAAGCGGGCTCTTGGGCCGGGCACCCCTCATGGCGCCCGCAGGCGTTCATATCGAGCTTTGACAATGTGTTAAATGGCACCCACCGGGGGAAGGTTCAAGGAGTGCCGCGCTCAGGCGCTGGTCCCGACGTCCTCTTGACGTTCGGAGTAGATGTAGAGCGGTTTTGCGGAGCCATCGACCACCTCGCGGTTGATCATGATTTCTTCAACGCCGCTCAAGCCGGGAAGCTCGAACATCGTATCCAGCAGGATCCCTTCCATGATGGACCTCAAACCCCGAGCCCCGGTCTTGCGGGCCAACGCCTTCTTGGCGATCGAGCGCAGGGCGTCCTCGGCGAACTCGAGGCGCACCCCCTCCATCTCGAACAGCCGCTGATACTGCTTGACCAGGGCGTTCTTGGGCTTGGTCAGGATGTCCACCAGCGCCTGCTCGTCCAAATCCTCGAGCGTCGCCACCACCGGCAACCGGCCGATGAACTCGGGGATGAGGCCGAACTTGAGCAGGTCCTCGGGCTCCACGTCGCGCAGGATTTCGCCGGTTTGACGCTCGTCCGGGCCGCGCACGTCGGCGCCGAAGCCGATGGACGAGCCCCGTCCGCGGGCGGCGATGATCTTCTCGAGCCCGGAGAACGCGCCGCCGCAGATGAACAGGATGTTGGTGGTGTCGACCTGCAGGAACTCCTGCTGCGGGTGCTTGCGGCCGCCCTGGGGCGGCACGCTCGCGACGGTGCCTTCCATGATCTTGAGCAGCGCCTGCTGCACGCCCTCGCCCGACACGTCGCGGGTGATCGACGGGTTGTCGGACTTGCGGGAGATCTTGTCCACCTCGTCGATGTAGACGATGCCGCGCTGCGCCCGCTCGACGTTGTAGTCGGCCGCCTGCAGCAGCTTGAGGATGATGTTCTCGACGTCCTCGCCGACATAACCCGCCTCGGTCAGCGTCGTGGCATCGGCCATCGTGAACGGCACGTCGATGATCCGGGCCAGGGTCTGCGCCAGCAGCGTCTTGCCGCAGCCGGTGGGACCGACCAGCAGGATGTTGGACTTCGCGAGCTCGACGTCGCTGTTTTTGACGGCGTGGCCGAGGCGCTTGTAATGGTTGTGGACGGCCACCGAGAGCACACGCTTGGCATGCTCCTGCCCGATGACGTAGTCGTTGAGAACCCGGTAGATTTCCCGCGGCGAGGGAACGCCGTCGCGCGACTTGACGAGGGTGGTCTTGTGCTCCTCGCGGATGATGTCCATGCACAGTTCGACGCATTCATCACAGATGAATACCGTCGGCCCGGCGATGAGCTTGCGCACCTCGTGTTGGCTCTTACCGCAGAAGGAGCAGTAGAGCGTGTTCTTGGGGTCGCCGCCGCTGGACTTGTTCATCGTTTCTCCGTTGCCGAGTGCGGCCTTACGGGGATTCCTACAGCGCCAAGTTAACCAGACCGCGCCCGCCCGCACAACGCAAAATCCTTAGGCAGGTCAAGCGGTACCCGGGCCTCTCCCGACAGTTCACGCTTTGTCTTATATATGTGGTCTGCGGTACGACACCAATATTAGGCCGCGCGGCCTCAATTTTTGGTTAACCTCCTCCCCCGTTTCCGGCCGACTTGGCCTCGTCCTCGGGCCTGCCCGGGCGGCTCACCACCACCTGGTCGACGAGGCCGAAGGTCACCGCCTCCTCCGGGGACAGGAACCGGTCCCGTTCCATGGCCTCCTCGATGACCCCGATGGGCTGGCCCGTATGCTCGCAGTAGATCTGGTTCAGGCGCTCCCGAAGAGACAGGATTTCCCGGGCATGAATCTCGATGTCGGTGGCCTGGCCCTGGAACCCGCCCGAGGGCTGGTGGATCATGATCCGGGAATGGGGCAGCGAATAGCGCTTGCCCTTGGCGCCCGCCGTCAGCAGCAACGAGCCCATGGACGCCGCCTGGCCGATGCAGAGCGTGACGATGTCGGGTCGGATGTACCGCATGGTGTCGTAGATCGCGAGCCCGGAGGTGACGACCCCGCCAGGCGAATTGATGTAGAGCGAGATGTCCTTGCTCGGGTTCTCGGACTCCAGGAACAGGAGCTGCGCGCAGATCAGGCTCGACACGGCATCGTTCACCGGCCCGGTCATGAAGATGATCCGTTCCTTGAGCAGCCGGGAATAGATGTCGTAGGCGCGCTCGCCCCGGTTGGTCTGCTCGACCACCATGGGAACGAGGAAGTTCATGTACGTATCGGCTGGATCCCTCATGGATGTCCTCGGTCTGATCGGATGAGTGGGTTGGGCGCTTCGGTCTTGGTCCGGTCCTAGCTCTTCTTGCCTTTGGCGGCGGCCTTCTTTTTCGTCTTCGGCGTTGCCGCCGCACCGCTCTTGGCCGTTCCCCCCGCCCCGCCTTCGGCTTCCTCGGCCTCCTTCAGGAGCTCCTCGGGCGTGACGGAACGTTCAGTCAGGTCCGCCATTTCGAGGATGAAATCGACCACCTTGTCTTCGAAGATCGGCACCCGCAGGCCGGCCAGGGCCTGAGGGTTCTTCTGAAAGAACTCGACCACCTCTTTTTCGCGGCCGGGGTACTGCATCGCCTGGGCACGGACCGCCTTGGTCAGCTCTTCCGGGGTCACGGTGACGTTGTTCCGTCTCCCCACCTCGCCCAGCAGCAGGCCAAGCCGCACCCGGCGCTCGGCCACCGACCGGCACTCGGCGCGGGCTTCGGCGTCGTCCCCGCCCGCTGCCGCGCCATGGGCATGACCGTGATCATGGTCGTGGTCATGGTCGTGCCCGTGGTCATGATCATGGTCGTGATCATGGCCGTGGTCGTGGTCGTGATCGTGATCATGGGCCTCCGCCCGGCCCTTCTCGGTCAAATATTGCTGCCACAGGGTCTCGAACTCGGCGTCCACCACGCCCTGGGGCAGCTCGAATTCGTGGGATTGGGCCAGCACGTCCATGAGATCGCGTTTGAGACGGGCGCGCGCGAGGTTGGCGTAGTCCATCTCCATCTGCTCCCGCAAGGTGCGCCGCAACTCGGCCAGATCGTCGAAACCCAGATCCTTGGCGAGCTGGTCGTCGATGGCCACCTCGACCTGCCCGCGCAGCTCGCGGATGACGACGTTGAAGACCGCCTCCTTGCCGCCCACCTCCTTCACGGGGTGCTCGGCGGGAAACGTGACCGTGACCGTGACCGGCTGGTCCACGCCGGCGCCGACGAGCTGGTCTTCGAAGCCGGGCACGAACCGCCCCGACCCCAGTTCGAGCTCGAAGCCCTTGGCCGTGCCGCCCTCGAACGCGACACCGCCGATCTTGCCTTCGAAATCGATCACCGCCTGGTCCCCTGTCCGGGCCGGCCTCGGCTCGGCGAGCTTGGCGAACCGCCTGTTCCTCTTCGCCATCCCGGCCAACGCCTCGTCGACCTCGGGGTCGGGCACCGTAACCTTGAGGCGATTGAGCTTGATGCCGCGGAAATCCATCGGCTCGAATTTGGGCAGAAGCTCGATCGCCAGGGTGTATTCCAGATCGCGGCCCTCGTCGAATGCCGTGACCTCGATTTTGGGCTGGCCCGCCAGCCGCAGCTCGCGTTCGGTCATGGCCTTCTTCGAGCTCTCGGCGACCGCCTGCTCCAGCACCTCGCCCATGACCGACGTGGCATAACGCTTCTTCACCACCGCCATCGGCACCTTGCCGGGCCGGAATCCCGGCAGGCTCACCCGCCGGCTTAGTTCCTCGAGCCGCGTGTTGAGCTGACGCTCGATGTCCGCGGCCGGCACGACGACCTTGAATTCGCGCTTCAGGCCTTCGGATTTTGTCTCGGTCACTTGCATGAGTTTCGGTCGTCCTGTCTTCCTGGTCCCAATGAAGTCCGATCTTATTTATGGGGTCGCGGCGCCGGCCGCAACGTCACGGAAATCGGGCGTCTGGTGCGGGCGGAGGGATTTGAACCCCCACGACTTTCGTCACCAGAACCTAAATCTGGCGTGTCTACCAGTTCCACCACGCCCGCACGGCTGCGGCACTGGCCGGACAATCGCGCGGCCCGGAGGAGGCTCTCTATAGCACATTGCCGATACAGGGCAAATCTCGCCGGACGGCGGGCCCCGTTGGAATTTGGGCCGGTGGAATTTAGGACCGGCGGAATCAAGGACCGGCGTTAGGGCGGCATTCAGGCGCCGGGGCCTTCCCGGCGTTGCCGGGCTCCGGTCTCAAGGCGTTGCCGGGTTATACGCACGGGCGAAGGGATCGGTTGTCGAGCCGGGACGGGCGCCGAAGGCCCATGCCAGGGGCATGGTCGGGCGTTGGCGATTGGGATGGGGTGGGGAAGACGGCGGGGTGGATGCGGACGGGGTAACGGGGTGACTGCCCGCTGGGCCGAGCCGCCGCCTAACCAGGCCCCGCGAGGGGCGACCAGGCAGCGAGCGCGGCGGAACCTAAGCGGCGTGAAGGGGCTCGCAGTATTGCCGCGTGAACGTCTCCAGCGCCAGGACCCGGGCGTCCTCGAGGAACTTCCGATCCGGCCGCTCGAAACAAACCTGGAAGCGAACGTGCGGAATGCCGAAGCTGTCCTCGCCCACCGAGATTACCTTCGCCGTCTCGACGATGTTGCCCCGGTAGGTCTTGCGGTAGATTGCGCCCGCCTTGACATCCCCGGCTGCGGCGTTCCGTCTGATAATCAACATGTTGCTTGCGGTCCAAGAAAGAGGGTGAATGAATCGACACGATTAATGTGGCCCCAAAGACTTAAAAAACCCTTAAGTAAAGGCCGAGAAGTCTATATTTTTTCAGGCATTTTCCCGGCTATGGCCGAATTCGGACCGGGCCCGGCACAGGCATGCGGACGCGTGCGCGCTAGATGCGCCCGGCCTTGACCGCAAGCCTCCGCAAGGCCCCCGGCACCAGGTCCGGAAGGTCCTCGGCGATGAGGCCCGGGC
>JBAVNO010000132.1:0-2038 GCA_049691095.1 Alphaproteobacteria bacterium
ACTCCTCAGCTCGTTCGGCGCGCGGAGTCCATAAATAATACCCGCGCTGCATCCGGCGAACCTATGTTCTCAGCCTTGCCGCCCTCTTTGAGCGCGGATTAACTTATCCATCCGAGGGGAAAGGGGATATTTCTCCCCGGCCAGCTATAATTATTCAGGTTTCTTCATCAACACGCGGACATGCTTCCACTCGGTGTACGAATCCAGGCCTTGCTGGCCCAGCTCACGCCCCATGCCGCTCATCTTCATCCCGCCGAATGGGGCGCGGATGTCGGTGATATCATTGATATTGATGCCCACCCCACCGGACTGGATGCGCTCGGCGGCGTACATCGCAGTGTTCAGATCGTTGGTGAAAACATAGGCAGCCAGTCCATAGGGTGAGTTGTTGGCCATGTCTATGCCCTCATCCACGGTCTTGAAAACGGCCACCGGCGCAACTGGGCCAAAAGTCTCTTCCTGCATGACAAGCATGTCGGGTGTGACGTTGGTCAGCACAGTCGGCAGGTAGAAATAGCCGTGAGCGAACTGCGCGCCTTTCGGTTCATGCCCGCCGGTCAGCACTTTGGCGCCCTTGGCAACCGCATCGCTGACATGCTCGCGCACGGTCTGGCGGCCTTTCTCAGAAATCATCGGACCTAGGTCAGCATCCGGCACTTCCAGGCCATTTGCGACGCGCAGCTTGCGGGCAGCGGCAACGAACTTCTCGATAAATGTGTCGGCGATATCTTCCTGCACAAAGACGCGGTTGACGCTGATGCATATCTGCCCGGCGTGCGAGAAAGCCCGCCGCAGTGCTTGGCTGACCGCCAGGTCAAGGTCGGCATCTTTGAAAGCCACAAACGGGGCGCTGCCGCCCAGTTCGAGCGTGACCGGTTTGAGCTGCTTGGCGGCTTCCTGGGCAATCCAAAGGCCGGTAGCGGTCGAGCCGGTGAAGGCAATCTTGCGGCTGAGCGGACTTGTGACCAGCTCAGAACCGACAGTGTGGCCGGGGCCGGTAATAACGTTCAGCACACCCGCCGGCAGACCAGCATCTACAAAACAGCAGATGAATTCCGAGGCAGCCAGGGGTGCTTCGGACGGTGGCTTGATGACCATGGTGCAGCCGACAGCCAGCGCCGGACCAACCTTCCAGGACAACAAATCGACCGGGAAATTCCAGGGGGTGATGGCCGCCACCACGCCTATCGGCTGGCGCATGGTGAAGCTATGGGTGGGCGCGCCGTCGCCTTCAAAGTGCATGCCAAAGTTGCGGCGGGCTTCTTCGGCGTAATAGTCAATCACATCGGCGGTGAAGTGCAGTTCTTTGAGCGAATCTTTGACCGGCTTGCCCTGTTCGCTAGTTAACAGGCGGGCCAGGTCATCAATGCGGGTGCGGAAAATGGCGGCGGCTTTATGCATAATCTCACCGCGGGCACGCCCGGGCAGACGGCTCCAGGCCGGGAAAGCATCATGGGCGGCCTGCAGGGCAGCCTGCACGTCTTCCACACCGGCCAGGGCGCACTCGGCCACCAGTTCGCTGGAAGCCGGGTTGATGACCTGGAAATACTGGCCGCTCTGGGCTGGGAAGTACTCACCGTTAATCAGTAAGTCAAACTTTTTTATCATTTCTCTATCCATTTCATAGCCATTTGAGGTTGTAGCACAATAGAAATAATTCAATAAAATCTATTTCGCAAAGGCAACCAGGCCGTCAAGCGCAGCCACCAGCATAAGGCGTTCCTGCGCGGTGCGGGTCTCGCCATCCAGGAACTCGGTGTGCTGACCGGCATGGACAGTGACCAGACAAATGGATGCGGTTGGCAGACCCAGCGCTCGACCTGCGTTGAAGATGAGCGAGGCTTCCATATCCGACGCCTGCACCCCGTTGCGGGCGTAAGTGTCCCAGTCATGGGTTTGCGGGCGGCCGACCAGGTCAGGCGAGAGGTGGGTATAAAAGCCGTCAAAGGTCACACTCAGACCGATGCGCACATCCAACCCCTGGCGGCGGGCAGCTTCGATTAGCGCATGCTGTAAATCCCAATCCGGCACAGCCGGG
>JBAVNO010000133.1:0-1532 GCA_049691095.1 Alphaproteobacteria bacterium
CGCTGCAACGACGCCCGCAACGGCGGCCGCAATGACGCCCCCAACGCCTGCTGCAACGACGCCCGCGACGACGCCGGCGGTTGCGGCGGTGGCGCTCAAGGTCGGCGCCACGTCGAAGCACGGCTCCGTCATCCTGCGGTTCCCATGGACGCAACCCACCGCCGCCGCCGCGTATCGGCGGGGCGGGGCGTTGTGGCTGGTATTCGACCGCACGGCGGTGCTCGACCTCGAAGCCGTGCGGCGCATCGGCAACCGGGTGATCGCCACCGCCGATCAGGTCCCCGCCGACGACGGCACGGTGGTGCGGTTGTCCGCCAACGCTGCGCTCAACCCCGATCTCAGGCGCGAAGGCGACGCCTGGATCATCGAGATCAAGCGCCAGGACCAGCATCCCAAGACGCCGGTCGGCGCCCAGGCGGTGCCGCAGACGGGCAAGAGCGCCCGCTTCGTGGTGCCGCTCGCCCATGCCGGGCACAAGGTCGTGCTCAACGATCCTGACGTCGGCGACGCCCTCGCCGTGGTGCCGGTTTTGGTGCCGGGCCAAGGGATCGAGAAGACCCGCGAGTATCCGCTGTTCCGGCTGCTGGCCACCGCCCAGGGCGTCGCGATCGAAAGCAAGTCGGACTCGCTCGAGATGCGGGCCACGCCCGAGGGACTCGAGATCATGGGCAGTGACGGGCTGTTCCTGTCGCAGGACGCGGCGCCGGCGGACCAGTCCTCCCCACCCGATGCGGACCGGAATTCCTCGGCCGAACCGCCGGGCGAGCCGGCCGCGACATTGGGCGGCGACCCGAGGCTGTTCGATTTCGCCGCCTGGGGCCACGCCGACGAGCCGTTCGAGGACGCGCGCCAGGCCCTCCAGAACGCGGTGGTGGACGCGGCGGCGGGCAGGCGCAACGAGGCGCGGATGACGCTCGCCAAGTTCTATTTCGCGCGCGGCTTTGCGGCCGATGCGATGGGCCTGTTGCAGAACATCGCCGAGTCCGAACCCCGCTACGAAGACGATCCGGTGTTTCGCGGCATCCGCGGCGCCTCGCGCTATCTGATGGGCGATCCGGCCGGCGCCGCCGAGGACCTGTCGGTGCCCGCCCTGGCCGAAAATGCCGAGGCGAAGCTTTGGCGCGGCGCGGTTGCGGCGGCGCAGGCGAAGTGGCCGGACGCGGTGGCGGCGTTCTCGCAGGTGGGCGACCGGATCCAGTTCTATCCGCCGGACTTGAAGGTGCGATTCGCGCTGCTCGCCGCCGAGACGGCGCTGATCTCGAACGAGTTCGACGCCATGATGGTCTATCTCGATTTCGTGGCCCAGCAGAACCCCGACGCCGCGAACCTGGCGCGGCGCACCTACCTGTTGGCCCGCACGGCCGAAAAGCGCGGAAACGTGGACGACGCCCTCAAGCTCTACGCCGAGGCGGCGGCCAAGGGCAGCACCGAAACCCGCGTGCGCGCCACCTTCGACAAGGTGGCCTTGATGCTGAGTTCGGGCAAGATGTCGCGGCCGGAGGCCATCAAGGAGCTGGAAGGGCTTCGCTACG
>JBAVNO010000134.1:0-5411 GCA_049691095.1 Alphaproteobacteria bacterium
GCTGCACGCTGGGCATGTGCGGGTTCACCTGTGGCCTTGGGGTCGGCTGCCGCGGCGGGCGGCATCCCCGTTGGCCCAGATTAGCCTCTCAAAGGCCGGCCGATCCAGCGCGCTCGGCCCCGGCGCGGCCTGAGGCCGGTTCGGCCAGGCCGGTTCGGCCTGAGGAGCGGAGGCAGGGCCCGGTTCGGGGCCTCGTTCGGAAACGGTCTCGCCGCAGGCCGGCCGGCCGAATCGACCCAGGTGGCGGCGCAACGGACGGCGGCAAATTGCCGCACGAGGCGGACTTTGCGCCGCCCGGCCGCGGATTAAGCCGGCCCGGTCAGCGGGTTCGACCGGGCGCGGCCGGTGCGGACCTCATGGCCGGGAAGACGGCCTGAAAGGGGGGTGGTGGAGCCGAGGGGAATCGAACCCCTGACCTCAACATTGCGAACGTTGCGCTCTCCCAACTGAGCTACGGCCCCGAAGTAGAGTGTCGGTTGGGTGGCGGATAATGTGGACGATCGCGGACGCCTGTCAAGGTTGGGCCGCCTCGCCGGTGGACCTGCGAAACCCTGCAATGCCTTGCGCCGCAAGGGTGTGGACGCTAGTTTCGCCGCTGGGGTCCGCCTCGGGGACAGTCAAGCGTCGAACCGGCCATGTACGCCTTCATCAATCTCGTCAGCAGGATCATCGACATCTACATCTGGCTGCTGATCGCGTCGGTGGTCCTGAGCTGGCTCGTCTCCTTCAACGTCATCAACACGAGCAACCGGTTCGTGTATGTCGTCGGCGATTTCCTGTTCCGGATCACCGAGCCATTGCTGCGGCCGATCCGCCGCGTCCTGCCCAATTTGGGCGGCATCGACGTCTCGCCGGTGGTGTTGATTCTTCTCCTTTACTTCCTCCGCGACGTCTTGTACGAGGCCTTTGTCTGATCGGGCACACCCGTTCGCGGCCGTAAAGGGCGGCGTGAAGGTCAAGGTCTGGCTTTCGCCGCGGGCAAAGGCGAACCGGATCGGCGGTGTGGCGAGCGACGCCGATGGGAACCCCGTGCTTCGGGTATCGGTGGTTGCAGCGCCCGAGCGCGGCAAGGCGAACCAGGCGCTCGTCGCCCTGCTGGCGGCGGAATGGGATCTGCCGAAGACGGCATTCGAAATCGCCGCCGGACTCACGGACCGGCGCAAGTCGATCGTGATCGCGGGAGACGCGCCCCTGCTCATGCGCAGACTGATGGAGTGGACGGAGAAACACCATGGCTGAATCGAACATCATCGACGGCAAGGCCTTCGCCGAGAAGGTGCGGGCGAGCGTCGCGCGGCGGGCCGCCGTGCTCAAGGAGCAGCATGGCATCGTCCCCGGCCTGGCCGTGGTCCTGGTGGGCGAGAACCCGGCGAGCCAGGTGTATGTCCGCAACAAGGCCAAGCAAACGGTCGAGGTCGGCCTGCACTCGTTCAAGCACGATCTCGATCCCGAAACGTCCGAGGCCGATTTGCTCGCGCTGGTGCGCCAGCTCAACGGCGACGCCAGGGTGAACGGCATTCTGGTCCAGCTGCCGCTTCCCGACCACGTCGACAGCCAGAAGGTGCTGGACACCATCGACCCCGCCAAGGACGTGGACGGGTTCCACGCCATGAACGCCGGCAAGCTGTGGACCGGCGGCGAGGCCATGGTGCCGTGCACGCCGCTGGGCTGCCTTCTGATGCTCAAAGACCGGCTCGGCAACATGAACGGCAAGAACGCGGTGGTGGTGGGCCGCTCCAACATCGTCGGCAAGCCGATGGCGGCGCTGCTGTTGGGCGAGAACTGCACCGTCACCATCGCGCACTCGCGCACCCGCGACCTGGCGGGCGTGTGCCGTCAGGCGGATATCGTGGTCGCGGCCGTCGGCCGGCCCGAGATGGTCAAGGGCGACTGGATCAAGCCCGGCGCGACCGTGATCGACGTCGGCATCAACCGCGTCGATCTCGGCAACGGCAAGTCGAAGCTCGTCGGCGACGTGGATTATGCCGAGGCGGTTAAGGTCGCGGGCGCCATCACGCCGGTGCCGGGCGGCGTGGGGCCCATGACCATCGCCTGCCTGCTCGTCAACACCCTGACCGCCGCCTGCCGCCAGCACGGCATCGCGGAGCCGGTGGACCCGGAGGCCTAGGACCCGGAAGCCTAGGACCCGCGGGCCGCACGCAGGCGAATGCCATGATGGGAGCGCCATGACCGGAAGCGGCATGACCGGAGGCTTGGCGGAACTCCTGCTCGCGGCGTTCGTCTTCGTCGGCACCCATGCGGTTTCCAGCACGCCACTTCGCGCCGGCCTGGTCGCCCGCATGGGGCGCGGCCCTTTCCTCGTCCTCTTCGCGCTGGTGTCGATCGCGGCGCTGGGCTGGTTCGTGTCGGCGTTTATCCGCGCGCCCGTGGTCCTGCTGTGGCCTCAGGCGCCGTGGACGAGACTGGTTCCCTTGTTCGTGATGCCGTTGGCGTCGATCCTGCTGGTGGCCGGTCTTTTCACCGCCAACGCCACGGTCATGACCGACGGCAAGCTGCCCCAAGGCGCCAATCCGGCGCCGGGCATCCTCAAGGTCACGCGCCATCCGGTGATGTGGGCGATCGGATTGTGGGCGGCGGCGCATATGGCGCCCAACGGAAATGTCGCCGCGCTCATCTTCTTCGGTACGCTGCTCGCCCTTTGTGCCGCCGGCATGCGGCTCCTCGATGCCAAGCATGCGCGGGTGCACGGGGCCGCATGGGCGCGCTTCGCCGCCGCGACGTCCGCCTTGCCCTTCGCCGCCACGCTCGAAGGCCGCAACCGCGTGTCCCTGAATGACATCGGATGGATCAAGATCGCGGGCGGACTGGCGCTTTACTCCGCGCTTCTTCTGCTCCACCACACGGTGATCGGGAAAAGCCCTTGGCCCGGCTTGGGCGGGCCGTAAGCGTGTTTCAGCGCTTCGCGCGCTTGGCGAGTTTTGCCAGCCGCAGCCTGAGCGCGTTCAATTTGATGAACCCCTGGGCGTCGCGCTGGTCGTAGACCACGTCGGCCTCGAAGGTGGCGAAGTCCTGGTTGTAGAGGCTGTCCGGCGATTTCCGCCCCACCACGAGCACCGAGCCCCTGTAGAGCTTCAGGCGCACCGTGCCGTTGACGAAGACCTGGCTCTCGTCGATCAGCTTCTGGAGCATCTCGCGCTCGGGGGCGAACCAGAAGCCGTTGTAGACGAGCTCCGCATAGCGGGGCATCAGATCGTCCTTCAGGTGCGCCGCCCCGCGATCCAGCGTCAGGCTTTCGATGGCGCGGTGGGCGGCGGCGAGCACGGTGCCGCCCGGCGTTTCATAGACGCCCCGGGATTTCATTCCCACGAACCGGTTCTCCACGATGTCGGCGCGGCCCACGCCGTTCGCGCCCGCGATCTCGTTCAGCCGTGCGAGCAATGACGCGGGCGAGAGTTTCTTGCCGTCGACCGCCACCGGGTCGCCGTGCGCGAATTCGATCTCCACATAGGTGGGCTTGTCCGGGGCCAATTCGGGCGCCACGGTGCGCGTGAACATGTCCTCGTCGGGCTCCCGCCACGGGTCTTCGAGCGCCTTGCCCTCGTAGGAGATGTGCAGAAGGTTGGCGTCGGTGGAATAGGGCGGCTCGCCCATCTTGCCCCGGGGAATCGGGATCTGGTGGCGCTCGGCATACTCCACCAGCTTGGCCCGCGAGGTGAGGTCCCATTCGCGCCACGGCGCGATGACCCGGATATTGGGCTCGAGCGCGTAGTAGGTGAGCTCGAAGCGCACCTGGTCGTTGCCCTTGCCGGTGGCTCCGTGCGCCACCGCGTCGGCGCCGGTCGCGCGCGCGATCTCGATCTGGCGCTTGGCGATCAGCGGCCGCGCGATCGAGGTGCCGAGAAGATAGGTCCCCTCGTAGAGCGCGTTGGCCCGGAACATGGGGAACACGTAGTCGCGGACGAACTCCTCGCGCAGATCCTCGACGAAGATCTGCTTCACCCCCATCATCTCGGCCTTTTTCCGCGCCGGCTCAAGCTCCTCGCCCTGGCCCAAATCGGCCGTGAAGGTCACGACCTCGCAGCCATAGGTCTCTTGGAGCCAGCGCAGGATGATCGAGGTGTCGAGGCCGCCCGAATAGGCGAGCACCACCTTCTTGACGCTGTCCTGTTTCGTCCCGCTTTTGGACACGAGGCGCTCCCGGAAGAGGCCGAAGCCCGGAAAAGGCTCAGGCCCGGAAAAGGCTCAGGCCCGGAAAAGGCTCAGGCAAAGTGCGGCGCAGTATAGGGGAACGCAAGCCGCCCGCAAGGGTCGGTCACGGGCCTGTCCAAGCGAGCGCGAAGCTAGGCGTCGAGCGCCACAGGTCAGGGAACGGGCGAGGGAACGGGCGGGGCGGTTTCGGACGGCGTCCGCGAGCGCCGCTGGCGTTCGCTCTCCGACTTCAACTGGCCGCAGGCGGCCATGATGTCCTCGCCCCGGGGGGTGCGCACCGGCGCGATGAAGCCCGCGCCCATCAGCACCTTGGCGAAGGCGGCGATGGCCTCGGGCGGCGAACGCTCGTAGGGCGCGCCGGGCCAGGCGTTGAAGGGGATGAGGTTGACCTTGGCCGGGATGCCGGACAAGAGCCGCACCAGCGCGCGGGCCTCGGCCGGCGTATCGTTGACGCCCTTCAGCATCACGTATTCGAAGGTGATGCGGCGCGCCTGGCTGGAGCCGGGATAGTCGCGGCAGGCCGCGAGCAGGTCGGCGATCGGATATTTCTTGTTGAGCGGCACCAGCACGTCGCGCAGCTCGTCGGTCACGGCGTGGAGCGAGATCGCGAGCTTGACGCCCAGCTCCTGGCCCAGGCGCCGGATCATGGGCACCACACCCGCGGTCGACAGGGTGATGCGCCGGCGCGAGATGGCGATGCCCTCGTTGTCCATCAGGATGCCGAGCGCCTTGGCCACGTTGTCGTAGTTGTAGAGCGGCTCGCCCATGCCCATGAGCACGATGTTCGAGAGCAACCGCCCTTCCTTGGGCGAGGGCCATTCGCCGAGCGCATCCCGGGCCAGCATCACCTGGCCCACGATCTCGCCCGCGGTCAGGTTGCGCACGAGCCTTTGGGTTCCGGTGTGGCAGAAACGGCAAGTGAGCGTGCACCCCACCTGGGAGGAAACGCAGAGCGCGCCGCGATCCTCCTCGGGGATGTGGACGCACTCGGCCTCGTTGCCGTCGGCAAAGCGCAGCAGCCATTTGCGGGTGCCGTCCAGGGACTCCTGGGCCCGCGCCACCACCGGGCGCTCCAGCGTGAACCGCCCGGCCAGCGCCAAGCGGAAGTCCTTGGACAGGCTGGTCATGGAGGCGAAGTCGCGGGCGCCTCGATGATAGATCCAGTGCCAAACCTGGCGGGCGCGGAACGGGGGCGCGCCGATCGCCGCCAAGGCGGCGGCGAGCTCCTCGCGGGAGAGGCC
>JBAVNO010000135.1:0-4058 GCA_049691095.1 Alphaproteobacteria bacterium
CCGATTCGGGCGGCTTCCAGGTGATGTCGCTGGCCAAGCTCCGGCAGATCGACGCCGACGGCGTCACCTTCCAGTCCCACATCGACGGCACGCGCCACCGCCTGACGCCCGAGCGCGCGGTGGAGATCCAGCACCGGCTCGATGCCGACATCACGATGGTCTTCGACGAGTGCACGCCCTATCCCGCGGCCCACGACGAGGCGGCGCGGTCCATGCGGCTTTCCATGGACTGGGCCGCGCGCTCCAAGGCCGCCTATCGCGAGAGGCCCGGCTACGGCCTGTTCGGGATCGTCCAGGGCGGCGTCTACGGCGACCTTCGCGCCGAATCGGCCGCGCGGCTCAGGGAGATCGGCTTCGACGGCTATGCCCTGGGCGGCCTGGCGGTGGGCGAAGGCCAGGAGGCGATGTTCGAGGTTTTGGAGGCCGGCGCCCCGTTTCTTCCCGCCGAACGGCCGCGCTATCTGATGGGCGTGGGGCAGCCCGGCGACATCGTGGGGGCGGTCAAGCGCGGCGTCGACATGTTCGACTGCGTGCTCCCCACCCGCTCGGGCCGCACCGGCCAAGCCTTCACGCGCGGGGGCGCGATCAACCTCAGGAACGCGCGGCACGCCGACGACCCGCGGCCGCTCGTCGAATCCTGCCGCTGCCCCGCCTGCCGCAACTATGCGCGCGCCTACCTGCACCACCTGGCCAAATCGGGCGAGATTCTGGGCGCGATGCTGCTCACCTGGCACAACCTCACCTTCTTCCAGGACCTGATGGGCGAGATCCGCGGGGCGATCGAGGGCAACGGCCTCCAAGAGTTGGAAGAGCGGCTGAAACGGGCCGAGGCCGAGGGCGATATCCCGGAGCTGTAGCGGCGTGCCGGCCGTCTCCTCATGGCCTCCCACGAAACCCCGGACCACCGAACTCCGGAGCGCACGGACCGGGGTCGATGACGAAATTCTCGACTGGCCTCGTTGGTTCCGTGGACGATGGACCGACGAAACCGAACCCGTCACACAGGATACCTAACGAAGACGCAGGGAAGATGACCAAGAAACGAACCTACGCCCGCGTCGCACGGATTTACGATCTGCTGGATCTGCCCTTCGAGTACCGGCGGTACCGGCCGATCCGGCGCGTGCTGTTCGAGGGCGTGGGCGGAGCGATTCTGGACGCCGGAGTGGGCACCGGACGCAACATGCCTTTCTATCCTCCGGACGCAGATGTGATCGGGATCGACGTCAGCCCGCAGATGCTGGCCCGGGCCCGCAGACGCAAGGCGAGCCTGGGCGTCGCGGCCGAGCTCAGGGAGATGGATGTGACGGCCACCGACTTTCCCAATGGCCGCTTCGACTATGTCATCGCCACCTTCCTGTTCTGCGTCCTCGACGACGACGACCAGTTGCCGGCGCTGCGCGAACTGCGGAGGGTCTGCAAGCCGGACGGCGAGATTCGCCTCATCGAATATGCCTACTCCCGCGATCCGCTGAAGCGTTTCGTGATGCGGCTGTGGGCGCCGTGGGTGCGCTTGATGTACGGCGCCACCTTCGATCGTCACACCGAACGTTACCTGGAACAAGCCGGCCTCAAGCTGGTCGAGGAGCGCTTCTTGTTCGAGGACATCATCAAGCTGCTGGTTCTCCGGCCGCGATAGAACGGAACCTTCGACAAGGCCCCGTTTCAATCCGGTTTCCCCGCAGCTTGCCGGACGCCGTAGGGCCTTGGCCCGGCGGCCTCGGCGGCCTAGTCTTGCGCCATGGTGAAAATGGTCCGCACCCGTCTGACCCAGCTCGGCCGCAAGGCCGCGATCCCGGCCTCGCCGGGCAAGGCGGTCATCGAGACGGTGCCGAACCCGCAGACGGGCGCCGACTATCTGGTGCGGTTCGCGTGCCCGGAGTTCACGGCGCTTTGCCCCATCACCGGCCAGCCGGATTTCGCCCATCTGGTGATCGACTACGTGCCGCGAAGGCTCCTGATCGAGAGCAAGTCGCTGAAGCTGTTCCTGGCCTCGTTCCGCAATCACGGCGCCTTCCACGAGGACTGCACGCTCATGGTGGCGAAACGGCTGGAGCGGGCGGCCAGGCCCAAATGGCTCCGCATCGGCGGCTATTGGTTCCCGCGCGGCGGCATCCCCATCGACGTGTTCTACCAGTCGGGGCCGCCGCCCAGGGGCTTATGGATTCCCGATCAGGGAGTTCCGCCCTATCGCGGGCGGGGCTGACCTACTCGCCTTGATAGACGCAGCCGGCGGTGCAGGTTTCGTGCACCACCAGCTTTGAGAGGCTGGGGAGCCTCGGCTTCAGCTCGCGCCAGATCCAGCGCGCGACGTTCTCGCTGGTGGGGTTTTCGAGCCCCTCGACCTCGTTCAGGTAGCGGTGGTCGAGCCGGTCGCGGATGGGATCGAAGGCGGCCTTCACGTCGGCGAAATCCATCACCCAGCCGGTCTGCGCGCCCACGGGGCCCGTCACATGCACCTCGACGCGAAACGAATGGCCGTGCAGGCGGCGGCACTTGTGGCCCTCGGGCACGTTGGGCAGCAGATGGGCCGCCTCGAAGGTGAACGACTTGTAGATGTCCATGACTTATGGCCGAAGCGCGCCGCGGTTAGGGGATGCCCAGCACCTTATGCATCTGAAGGCTGAGCCGCCAGCGGGGATTCTTGAGGCAGAACCGGAAGGCCGCGCGCGCGTTCTCTTCCCGCGCCGGCCCGTCCATGGGCTGGAGGAAGAAATGGCGGAAGTCGAGGCCCTCGTACATCGCCGGCTCGGCCCCGTGCTGAGGATAGACGAGCTTCAACTCGTCGCCCGTGCGCTGCACCAGGTCCGCCCCCGCCTTGGGGCTGACGCAGATCCAATCCACGCCCTCGGGCGCCGCCATGGTGCCGTTGGTTTCCACCGCCACCTCGAAGCCCGCGCCGTGCAGCGCCGCGATCAGGGCCGCGTCCAGTTGCAGCAGCGGCTCGCCCCCGGTGCACACCACGAAGGGCGCACCCTGCGGCGCGGGCAACCAAACCTTGGCGATGGCCGAGGCGAGCTCTTGGGCGGTGGCGAATCGCCCGCCCCCGGGACCGTCGGTGCCGATGAAATCGGTGTCGCAGAATTTGCAGTCCGCGTCCGCGCGGTCTTCCTCGCGGCCGGACCAAAGGTTGCAGCCCGAAAAGCGGCAGAACACGGCCGGGCGCCCGGTGTTGGCGCCTTCGCCCTGCAACGTGAAATAGATTTCCTTGACCGTGTAGGCCATGGCCGCTCCTAGACCCGTGCGGGCGCGTCGGCGTAACGGATGGGATCGCGCACGCCGGCCTCCGCGAATCCCTTGCGCCGCAGGACGCACGAATCGCACACGCCGCAGGCGGTGCCGTCGGATGCCGGATCGTAGCAGCTCGTGGTCAGCGCGTAATCGACGCCCAGCGAAAGCCCGGTCTTGATGATGTCGGCCTTGGTCATGGCGATGAGCGGC
This sequence comes from Alphaproteobacteria bacterium, assembly GCA_049691095.1. GTDB lineage: Bacteria > Pseudomonadota > Alphaproteobacteria > DATDPM01 > DATDPM01 > JBAVNO01. The sequence continues at coordinate 3,442 of JBAVNO010000135.1, forward strand.
GTGTGAATCTTGAACCGCGTAGTCTCCTCCACCCCGGCCTGGGTGGCGAGATTGGCCAGCGTCTCGAAGGCCGCGATGAACGCGGGCCGGCAGTCGGGATAGCCGCTGTAATCGACCGCGTTGACGCCGATGAAGATGTCCGAGGCCTTGAGCGTCTCGGCCCAGGCCAAGGCGAGGGCCAGGAAGATCGTGTTGCGCGCCGGAACATAGGTGACGGGGATGCGCGCGGCGATCTCCTCCATGTCGCGGCCCTTGGGCACCGCGATGTCGGCGGTGAGCGCCGAGCCGCCGAAGGCGCGCAGATCGATGTCGCTCACCACGTGTCGTGCGGCGCCCAGGCTTTCGGCCACGCGGCGCGCGCGTTCCACCTCGATCTCGTGGCGCTGGCCGTAGCGCACCGTGAGCGCATAGACCTCGAACCCGTCGCGCCGCGCCACGGCCAGCACGGTGGCCGAGTCGAGGCCGCCGCTCAGCAGCACCACGGCTTTGGAGGACGCCTTCATCGGTCGCGCTTGCGCCTTGCTCACTTGCACCTTGTTCATGGGTCCGTTACGGCCCCCAACTAACACAGCCGCGCGGCCTTGCCCATGCCCGGCCCGTGCCTGGCCCATGCCTGC
>JBAVNO010000136.1:0-10809 GCA_049691095.1 Alphaproteobacteria bacterium
CGGCCCATCTGGGCATAGAAGACGTCCTGGAACAGCAAATCGCCCAGCTCCTCGCGAAGGGCCGCCAGGTCGCCGCGCTCGATGGCGTCGGCGACCTCGTAGGCTTCCTCGATGGTGTTGGGGGCGATGGTGCGGAAGGTCTGCTCCCGGTCCCAGGGGCAGCCGCGCCGCGGGTCGCGCAGCCGCTCCATGATGGCGAGCAGCCGCGTGATTTCGGTTGCCGGGCGGGCGGCGGCCGCGCTCGATGCCCTTGCGGCCTTTCGCTTGGCCCTGACCTTGGGTCTTGCCTTGGCCTTCTTTCTGGATTTCGGCTTTGGCTTTAGCGGCGGCTTGGGTGGGCGTGTGGCGATCTTTCTCGGCTTGGCCATGGCGCGTGCACCATAGCCCTGAGACGTACCGTCGCCAAGGTCCGGGGGTTAGGGAACCGGCCCGGGCGCGAGCCGTTTATCGGCGTTTCGGGCGGCGGTAGCCGGTCGCGCGCATGAGCCACTCCACCACCCGCGGGAACAGCGCGTGCTGAATGAAGTTCATCTTCATCATGAACGGCACCACCACCTCGCGCTTGTTGCCTTCGACCGCCCGGGCCAGGGCCGCCGCCGTCTTCTCCGGGGAGAGGACAGGGATGAGCCGGCCGATCTTGGGGATCCGCTCCCGGCTGCCCGGATTGACCTTCCAATAGGGCGATTCCACCCCGCCCGCGATGAAGTGGGTGACCTTGAGGCCGGTGCCGAAAAGATCGGAGCGAAGGGCCTCCGCCAGCCCGCGCTGCGCCCACCGGGCGGCGGTATAGGCGGCCGCCCCGGGCCAGGTGATCCGGCACGCGGGCGAGTTGACGAACACGAAATGGCCGCTGTTGCGCCCCAGCATCTCGGGCAGGAAGGCCCGGGTCACGAAGAACGATGCGAAATAGGGGGCGGCCATCATCGCCACCGCCTCGTCGGGCGAGGTTTCGTCCAGGAACAGCCATCGGCCGGCACCGGCGTTGTTGACCACGATGTCGGGAACGCCGAGCTCGTCCTTCACCCGCCGGCAGACGGCGGCCACCGCCTTGGCATCCGTGAGGTCGACTCCATAGGTCTTGGCCACGCCGCCCTTGGCGCTTATGTCGCCCGCGACCCTGGCCAGTTCATCCTGCCGGCGCGCCAGCAGCGCGACCCGAGCGCCTCTGGCGGCGAATTCGCGGGCCACCGCGGCGCCGATTCCGCTCGAGGCGCCGGTTACCACTGCCGTCGCATCTTTGATCCGCATGTTGACCCCCGTGACCGATTAGGGCCGGACGGGCGCCGTGCCCGGTTGGCCCTAAGACGCAGGCTCGACGATGGACCCGGGCCAGCGGGACCACAAGTTAGTTACGGTTAGATCGGCGGGCACGGGTGGTTCGGAGGATCATCGCAGCCGGACGCTGGGCGGTGCGACCTGGTGGACGGGCCGCGGGCGGGACGAAAAAGTGGGGCGAGACGAAAACGACGGATGGGCCACGCCTCCGTTAAGTATCGCATAATATATATTATGGAAAATGCTGAGAGCGCCCATGGCAAACGGGCGCCCCAAAATGCAATGTGTATATCAATGCGTTTCGCGTGATCGCGCAGGTTACGGATGAATTAGGACCGAGGGCCGCGCGCGTTCATGGCGATCGTGTCGGCGCGATTGATCTGCACGCTCGAATGCGCTTCTCGGGCGCGCCCGAACGGACTTGGTGGATGGCGCGCTTGTCGCGCGGTCAGGACGGGATTTCGATCACCATGCCGTCGTAGCCGGCTTCGACGCCTGCAGGCAGCCGCGACGCCAGGTCGTCGTAATCCACGCTGTGGTTCATGTGCGTCAGCACCGCCCGCCTCGGCCTCGCCCGCGCGATCCATTCCAACGCCTTGCCCAGATGGGCGTGGGTCTGGTGGGACTCCAGGCGGAGGCAGTCGACGATCCAGAGCTCGAGGCCTTCCAGCGCCGCGAAGGCCGGTTCCGGCAGGTCCACCACGTCGGTCGAATAGGCCATGTCGCCGATCCGGTAACCCGTGGTCTTGGTGAAGCCGTGGTCCTGCTCGAAGGGAACCACATCGAGATGGCCGACCTTAAACGGGCCCGTGACCTCGTGGGGAACCAGGTACGGCTTATAGAATCCATGTCCCGCCGCCGGAGCCCCGAAGACGTAGCCGAACCGCGCCTGGATGTCGCGGAGGGTCTCGGGGCTCCCGTAGATGTCGAGCGGCGCCTTCATCAGCCGATTGACGGGGCGCAGATCGTCGATGCCGTGGACGTGGTCGGCGTGGGTGTGGGTGAACAGCACGGCGTCGAGCCGCTTGATGCCGGCCGCGAGCGCCTGCTGGCGCAGATCGGGCGAGGTGTCGAGCAGCAGAAAGACGCCCTTGTCCTCGACCAGGGCCGAGACCCGTAGCCGCCGGTTGCGGGGGTTTTCGGGATTGCAGGCACCCCAATAGTCGCCGATGAGGGGCACGCCCCCCGACCCGCCGCAGCCCAGGATAGTCACCCGCATGGCTGGCCCGGCCGGCTCGCCTTATGGAACAGGCGGAAGAAGTTTTCGGTGGTGGCGGTCGCCAATTCGTCGGTCGGCATGCCGCGAAGCCCGGCCAGGAACGTCGCCGTATGGGCCACGAACGCGGGCTCGTTGCGCTTGCCCCGCATCGGCACCGGCGCCAGGTACGGCGCGTCGGTTTCCACCAGCAGCCGGTCGAGCGGCACCGACTTCGCGACCTCGCGCAGCTCGTCGGCGTTCTTGAAGGTCACGATGCCCGAGAACGACACGTAGAAGCCGAGTTCGAGCGCCGCTGCCGCGAGCCCCTGGGTCCCGGTGAAGCAGTGCAGAACGCCGGAAATCCCGCCCTCCTTGCATTCCCCGCGCAGGATCGAGAGCGTGTCCGCCTCGGCGTCGCGGGTGTGGACCACGACCGGAAGCCCGCTCTCGCGCGCCGCCCGAAGATGGGCCGTGAAGCTCGCCTGCTGGGATTCGCGGCGGCTCAGGCCGTAATAATAGTCGAGGCCGGTCTCGCCCACGCCCACCACCTTGGGGTGATCGCAGAGGCGGATCAGGGCTTCCGTACCCGCCGCGTCCCCTTCCCGGTCGGCCTCGTGGGGGTGGACGCCCACCGTGCAAAACACGTCGTCATAGCTTTCCGCCACGCCGCGAACGGCCGCGAAGGTGCTGAGCTTGGTGGAGATGGTCAGCATGGTGCCGACGCCGGCGGCCCGCGCCCGCGCTACGACCTGATCGCGCTCGGGCGCGAAGTCGGGGAAGTCGAGATGGCAGTGACTATCGACCAGCATGGGCGGTCTCGGGCGTCTCCGGCTCCACGTAGCGCGGGAACACGCCCTCGGGCTTCGGGAGCGCCGTGCCGGGAACGAGCGCGTGATCCGCGCCCAGATGCCGGAAGGCGCGGCGGTCGGCGGCCACCGCGAGCTGGTCGAGGAGTTTGGCCCCCGCCTGGGGCACGAAGGGCTGGGCCAGGATGGCGAGATGACGAACGGTCTCGGCCAGGACGTAGAGCACCGTCTCCATCCGCGGCGGGTCGGTTTTCTTGAGCGCCCACGGCGCCTGCTCGTCGACGTAGCGGTTGCCGTCCGCGATCACCGCCCACAGGGCGTCGAGCGCCTTGTGGAACGCCTGAACCTCCAGCGCCTCGCCCTGCGCCGCATGCAGCGCGTATCCCTTGGCGAGCAACGCCTCGTCGGCCCCCGAGAGCGGCCCCGGATTCGGCACCTGGGCGGCGCAGTTCTTGTGGATCATGGAGAGCACGCGCTGGGCCAGGTTCCCGAAATCGTTGGCGAGGTCGCCGTTGATGCGGTGGACGATGGCCCGGTGCGAGAAATCGCCGTCGAGTCCGAAGGGCACCTCGCGCATCAGGAAATAGCGCACCGGGTCGAGCCCGTATTTCTCGATCAGCTCTAACGGGTCGATGACGTTCCCCAGCGACTTCGAGATCTTCTGGCCCTCGTTGGTCCACCAGCCGTGGGCGAACACGCGCTTGGGCGGCTCCAGTCCGCCGGCCATCAGGAAGGCCGGCCAATAGACGGCGTGGAAGCGGACGATGTCTTTGCCCACCATGTGCAAGTCGGCGGGCCAGAAGGTGGCGAAGGACTCGCTTGCCGTGTCCGGGTAGCCGACGGCGGTCAGGTAGTTGGTGAGCGCATCGAACCACACATACATCACATGGTCGGGATTGCCGGGAACCGGAATCCCCCACTTGAAGCTGGTGCGCGAGATCGACAGGTCGCGCAGCCCCGACTTGACGAAGCTCACGACCTCGTTGCGCCGCGAGTCCGGCCCGATGCAATCCTTGTGCTCGTCGTAGAATTGCAGCAGCCGGTCCTGCCAGTCCGAGAGGCGGAAGAAATAGCTCGGCTCCTCGACCCATTCGACCTCGGCGCCCGACGGCGCGCGCTTCTTGCCGTCGGGGCCGGTGGTGAGCTCGTCCTCGCCGTAATAGGCCTCGTCGCGCACCGCGTACCAGCCGCCGTATTTCTCGAGATAGATGTTGTCGCGGCCCTTGGGCGTCTTGTTGCCGGCCACCGCTTCCCACAGCGCCTGGCAGGAGCGCTTGTGCCGCGGCTCGGTGGTGCGGACGAAATCGTCGTTGCTGAAGTTCATGGCCTGCGTCAGGGCGCGGAAGTTCTGCGACACCTCGTCCACGAACTGCTGCGGATTCTTTCCCGCGACCGAGGCCGCCTTCTCCACCTTCTGGCCGTGCTCGTCGGTTCCGGTCAGGAACATCACGCGGCGCCCGTCGAGGCGCATGAACCGGGCCAGCACGTCACAGGCGAGCGTGGTGTACGCGTGCCCGATGTGGGGCGCGTCGTTCACGTAGTAGATCGGCGTCGTGATGTAATAGGCCTTGGGCCCGGACATGCGCCCTCCCGGTGCGGCACTCTCTCGCTCGGCTTGGGACGGTCCGGCTGCGACGGAACGCCGGTGGGTTGCCTAGACGCGCGCGGCCTGCTCCAGTGCGAAGAAGGCGCTGAGCACGACCTGCTTGCGGTCGAGATTGACACGATCGGCCCTGGCCGCGAGGCGGTTGATTTTTTCCCACACCTCAACCCATTGATCAAGCCGCGCCTTGGCCGAAAGCCGCCGCATCAGCGCCTCTTCGCCCTCGGTGACGCCGGCCTGGGCGCTGCCCTGGGCGCCGAAACGGACCAGCCGCACCAGGAACCGGGACAAGAGGTCCATGGCGGTCTTGAACCCCTGCTCGCCGCCCGAGCGCGCCAGCCGGTCGCCGAACTTGTGCAACGCCACCGCATCGAGCCGCGGCAGCGTGCCGATCAGCGCCAGCACGTCGCGGTAGACATCGAGACCGCCCTCGGCCGCCAGCCGCAGGGCGCGGCCCGGGCTTCCTTCGGCCAGCCGGACCAGCGCCGCGATCTCTTCGGGCTCGGCCTCGGGCAGGCACGACCGCAACACCGTCTCGACCTCGCCTGGGGCGAGCGGCGCGAGCGAAAGCCTGCGGCAGCGCGAGCGGATCGTCGCCGGCAACGCACCGGGCGCGTTGCTCACCAGCATCAGGACCGAGCGCGTTGGCGGCTCCTCGAGAATCTTCAGGAGCGCGTTGGCGGCGTTGCGGTTCATCTCGTCGGCCGTGTCCACCACCACCACGCGCCATGACGATTCCGCCGGCGTCATGTGAAGGAACGCGCTTACGTCGCGCACGTCGTCGACCACGATCTCGGTGCGTTTCTTCCCCGACTTCGGGTCCGCGGCGCGCTCGAGGGTCATGAAGTCCGGGTGGCCGCCGGCGGCCACCTTGCGGAACAAGCCCGATGACGGGTCGTCCTCGGCGGAACCCTGGCCGAACAGGCCGGGCTCGCCCGCGCCCAGAACCAGCCGCGCCGCCCAAAAGGCGAACGTCGCCTTCCCGATGCCCTCGGCCCCGGTGATCAGCCACGCGTGGGACATGCGCCCCGACCGGAAGGCGTGACGGAAGGTTGCCTTGGCGCCGCCATGGCCGACCAGCCGGACGGTTTGCCGCGGCGCGGGCCACTCTGGGCGTTCGTCGGTCTCTCTCGCCATCACGCGATCTCGATCTTGAGGCGGGCGCGCACGGCGCCGCGCACGTCGCGCTGCACGTCCTCGATCGCGCGGGCGCCGTCGATCACGACACAGCGCGCCGGCTCTCGCCCGGCGATGTCGAGGAATCCCTGGCGCAGGCGCTCGTGGAAGGCGCGGTCCATGCGTTCATAGCGATGGTGATCGTCGCTCCGCGCCTTGGCGCGGGCAAGGCCGACGTCCACCGCCAGGTCGAGGATGATCGTGAGATCGGGGGCGAAAGCCCCGACGGCGGAGCGGGCGATCGCCTCGACGGCGTCGCGGCCGAGGCCGAGCCCGATGCCCTGATAGGCGAGCGTGGAATCCGTGAACCGGTCGCAGACGACCCAGCGTCCGGCCTCGAGCGCCGGCCACACGGTCTTCACCAGGTGATCGCGCCGGGCGGCGAAATGGAGCAGCGCCTCGGTCATCGGATCCCAGCGTTCGACGTCGCCGTTCACCAGCAATTCGCGGATGTGCTCGGCGCCCGGCGAGCCGCCCGGCTCGCGCGTGGTGACGACCTCCAGTCCTGCGGCGTGGAGCCCTTCGGCCAGCAGACGAGCCTGCGTGGTCTTCCCCGCTCCCTCCCCGCCTTCGAGCGTGATGAACTTCCCGCGCGCCATCTATCGCGCGCCGCGCCGGCCCGAACGGCGCCACGCGTGCGAGACGTGGGCCGGAGCCGCGATCACTGCACGGAGCCCCACACGATATGCTTGATCGCGGCGCCGATCCTGCCCACGAATCCGAGACGCCCGATATCGGCGCCCGCCACCAGCGGAACCTCCATCGGGGCCATGTCGGGCGCGGCGATCACGAGCTTGGCGATCTGGTCCCCCTTCTTGATCGGCGCGGGGATGGGGCCGTCGAATACGGCCTTCACCTTCATGTCGTGGCGCGACTTCTTGGGCAGTGTGACCTTGAGATCGGACCCGATGGCGAGCGGCACGGTGGCGGCATCCCCCAGCCACACGTCGGCGTCGGTCACCGTGTCCCCGGCCTTGAACAGGGAATAATTGTCGAATTCGCGGAATCCCCATTCCATCAGGCGTTCCGATTCCGCGGCGCGCTCCTTCATGCTGGGCAGACCGTTCACCACCAGGATCAGGCGCCGGTCGCCGCGCTTGGCCGACGCGGTCACGCCGTAGCCGCCCTGCTCGGTGTGGCCGGTCTTCAGCCCGTCGGCGCCCATGTCCTTGTACAGGAGCGGATTGCGGTTGCCCTGCTTGATCTTGTTGAAGGTGAATTCGAGCTCGCCGTAATAGTGATAATATTCGGGAAAGTCGGTGATGGTGCGTTTGGCGAGCAGCGCCAGATCGCGCGCCGTCGTCAGATGGTCGGGGTCCGGCCAACCGGTCGCGTTCTTGAACGTGCTGTTCGTCATGCCGAGCTCATGGGCGCGGCGCGTCATTTCGGCGGCGAACGCCTCCTCGTTTCCCCCCAGCCCTTCCGCGACGACGATGCAGGCGTCGTTGCCGGACTGAATCACGATGCCGCGGATCAGATCCTCGACTCGGATCTTGCCGCCCAGCGGCACGAACATCTTGGACCCGCCCATCCGCCATGCCTTCTCGCTCACCGGAAATTCGTCGTCGAGCTTGACCGAGCCGTTCTTGAGCCGCTCGAAGAGCAGATAGACGGTCATCATCTTGCTCATGGATGACGGGTGCATGAGCTGATCGGGGTTCTTTTCCAGCAGCACCGCCCCGGTGTCGAAATCGACCATGAAGGCTTCCTGCGCCTCGGTGTCGATGGCCCGGGCCTGCAGCGGCAAGGCGGCGCAGGCGGCGGCCAGCAGGAGAAGCGGGAGAAGGAAACGCCCAGCGCGGCGGCGGAGACCAAACAAGCAGTTCAACAGCACGACCATCCCCTCACAAACGTCAATCGGATTGCATTCCGGCGGCTGTGGCGAAGCACCGGGCGCCCGGCACCGACCCCGGCGCCGGCGGAGAGCCTAAGGGCCAAATGCGCCGAAAAAATGTCGCGTGCCCCGGGAAGCCTTTCGATGCCGCGCGGCCAGATCGGCTCTATTCCGCAACAATGACCTGCGCGTCCTTATAACCGGCCTTGATGACGCGATCCAGAAGCTGGTCCGCGTCGCCTACCGTCGAGACCGGCCCGAGCCGCACTCGGAACATCTGCTGGTTGCCGAGGAAGATGGGCGTCACCGTTGTCTGCCCCAAGGGCGACAGGCGGGCGCGCAGGCGGTTGGCGTTGTCGACCTGCGTGAACGCGCCGGCCTGGATGTAGATGTTCGACGGACCGACCGGCTGCACCGTGACCGCCGGCGGGTCGGAGGCCTGGATCGCCGCCCCGTCGAGCGCGGCCGTCGTGACCGGCTTGCCGGCTCCGGCGCCGACGCTGCGCGCCGATCCGGAACCTGCCGAGGCGACCGTGGTCGATGTTTGGCCTTCCGAGGGCGCCACGGCCTTGGCGCCGGGTGGCGGCGGGAGCGCCTCGGCCGTCACGGCGGACCGTGGCGAGGCCTTGACCGCGGGTGCGGCGGGCTGCTCGGAGGCATCGCGGGGCATGGCCATGGCCAGCGCGCGGCTTTGGTCGGCGACCACGTCGACCCGCACCTTGGCCGTGCCGGCGGCCTCGAAGCCCAGGAGCTGGGCGGTGCGCCGCGAGACGTCGATGATGCGGCCGTTCACGAACGGCCCGCGGTCGTTGACCCGCACCAGAAGCGAGCGTCCATTCTCCAGATTCGTGACGCGGGCGATGCTGGGCAGCGGCAGCGTCTTGTGCGCCGCCGTGACCTCGTTCATGTCGAAGATTTCGCCGTTGGACGTGGTCTTGCCGTGGAAGTCGGGCCCGTACCACGACGCGATCCCGGTGGCGCTGTACGAATAGTCTTCCTGCGGATAGTACCAGACCCCGTCGACCTGATAGGGCTTGCCCACCTTGTAGACGCCCTGGGATTTGGGCGTGGTCGCGGTCGCCTCGCGGACCTCCTTGGTGGTGTTGACGACGAACTCGGTTTCGGCGCAGGCCGAAAGCAAGACGCAGGGCAGCGCCAACAGGGCTGCGGCGCGCAACGATCGGGCACGGCGCGACGACGTCATCTAGTAGGCAAGCCCCCGTTTAGACCAAATATGTTGTAAGTTAACCATCCTCGAGGCGGTCGGCAAGCGTTCCCACCGTGACCGCGAACAGGAATGCCGGGTTCCAGGTCATGAGGACCCGGAAGTTGTCGTACACCAGATAGGCCGGTCCGCCCGGCCCCTCGGGCAGAATGAGGGACGCGAGCAGGTCGCGGGTCGGCAGATCGCGGCCATCCTCGCGGCGCACGCCCAGCGCCTGCCACTCGGACAGGTGCTTGCGCAGGTCGCGGTCCTTGAGCGGCTTGGTGAAGTCGTCGATCAGCCCGTAGTCGAAACCCCCGGGCAGGGAAACCTTGCGGCCCCAGGTCTGGTCCGGCTGCCATCCCGACTGGGCGAGGTAATTGGCGGCCGACGCCAGCACGTCGGCGGTCGAGGTCCAGATATTGCGCCGGCCGTCGCCGTCGAAGTCCTCGGCGTAGCGCACGAACACGCTCGGCATGAACTGGTTCTGCCCCATCGCGCCCGCCCACGAGCCCAGCATCTCGCTCGCCGAGATGTCGCCGCCGTCGATGATCTTCAGCGCGTCGAACAGCTCCTCGCGGAAACGCTGGGGACGCCGGTCGTCGAAGGCCAGCGTGACCAGGGCCTGAACGACGTTGAATCCCCCGGTGAAGCGGCCGTAGTTGGTCTCGATTCCCCACAGGGCGACAAGGAAGCGCGGCTGGACGCCGTGTTTCGCCGCGATCTGCGCCAGCAACGCGTGGTCGTCGGCCAGGAGTCTGCGCCCCTTCTCCACCAGATCGTCGGTCACCCGCTTGCGCAGATACTGGGTGAGGGTCTGGACGAACTCGGGCTGATGGCGATCGAGTTCGATCACCCGCGGGATGGGCTCGATGCCGGACAGCGCGGTCTCCACCGTCGGCTCGGAAATGCCGCGGGCGACGGCTTCCTTCTTCAAATCGTCGAGCCAGGCGGCAAACGCGACCGGCGCGCCGTCGGCCGCGCGCACGGGACCAGCGAGCACGAGGGGAAGAAAGAACAGGGCAGCCGCAAGCCGTCGCGCGGCGAGCGCCCATCGCGTCATCATGCGAACCTCTCCGGAAACCTCTGATTTGCGCTCTTGTGCCATAGGCCCCTAACGCGGTGCAACCGAGGCGTTCGGCCCGGCTCCGCCCCTCCCGCCGCCTTTGGCGCTATTGTCCGCCGCGAAATAGTCCCGGCTGGCGCGGAACACCAGCGGGCTCAGCAGCAACAGCGCGATCAGGTTGGGAACCGCCATCAATCCGTTCATGACGTCGGAGAACAGCCACACGAGCTTCAGATCGGCGACCGCGCCGGCGAAGGCCATGGCGACCCACGCCAGACGGTAGGGAAGAATCGCGCGCTTCCCCAGCAGGAACTCGATGCAGCGCTCGCCGTAATAGCTCCAGGCCAAGAGGGTCGTGAATGCGAACAGCACCAGCCCGAAGCTGACCACGAAGTCGCCCGGCCCCGGCAGGCCGTCGTGGAACGCCTTGGCGGACAAGGCGGCGCCATTGAGCCCGCTCGCCTGCGCCCCCGTCACCAGGATGGCGAGTGCGGTCATGCTGCAGATGATGATCGTATCCATGAACGTGCCCAGCATGGCGATCAGCCCCTGGCGCACGGCCGTGGGCGTTTGCGCCGCCGCGTGGGCGATGGGCGTGCTGCCCAGGCCGGCCTCGTTGGAAAACACGCCGCGGGCCACCCCAAAGC
>JBAVNO010000137.1:0-4746 GCA_049691095.1 Alphaproteobacteria bacterium
GTATTACCGTACCCGAAATCCGTCCGAAGAGCCCGGCCCAAGGGAGCGGAACCGGCGCATGCATGCAGCCTTGAAACGGTCCGTCGTCATCGGCGTCGTTGGTGTGGTGATCGTCGGCATCGCGCTGGCGCTCAATTACCGGCTCAATGCGCCGGAGCTCTCCCGCAAATCGGCGCCGAAGCCGGCACCTTCCGCCGCGCTCGAAAAGGGCGCGCCCCTGGAGGCGCCCGCCGTCGCGCTGCCCGGGCAGGGTGGCGAGCAGGGCAAGGAGACCGCGGCGCCGAGCCCCGGACAGAAGGAAGCGGAAAAGCCGGGGGCCGCCATGGCGGGCGCGCCGTCCTTCGACGTCGTCCGGATCAGCCCCCAGGGGGAAACGGTGGTGGCCGGACGGGCCGCGCCCCATTCCGAAGTGATCATCCTCAACCGCGGCCAGGAAATCGGCCGCGTCACCGCCGACGACAACGGCGAATGGGTGTGGCTGCCGGACAAGCCGTTCGAGCCCGGCGAGCTCGAACTCAGTCTCCGGGCCCAGCTTCCGGGACAAACGCCGCTGGAGGCCGAAACCAAGGTCGTGCTGGTCATTCCCGAACGCGAGAAGGACATCGCGGGGCGGCCGACGGAAAAGCCGTCCGGGGCCCTCGTGCTCAAGGTTCCCAACGACACGTCGCGCCCGACCGAGGTGGTGCAGGCGCCTCCGGCGAACGGCGGCCTTCCCGACGTCCAGCTTCGCGATCTGACCCTCGATGTCGTGGACTACGACGAGAAAGGCGAGATCGTGCTGGGCGGGCGCGCCAAGCCAGGCGCACGGCTGCGCCTCTATATCGACAACGCGCTGCTCGGAGACGCCAAGGCCGACGACAAGGGGCGCTGGTCGCTGAAACCCGACAAGAGCGTGGCGCCGGGACAGTACACGCTTCGGATCGACGAACTGTCCGACCAGGACAAAGTCATTGCCCGGATCGAGCTTCCCTTCACCCGCGCCGAGGCGACGGCGGCCGCGGCGGCGCCGGGCAAGGCGGTGGTCGTGGTGCAGCCCGGAAACAGCCTGTGGCGGCTTGCCCGCCGAAGCTACGGCTCGGGCACGCAGTTCACCGTCATCTATCAAGCCAACCGCGACCAAATCCGCGATCCCGATCTGATTTATCCGGGCCAGGTGTTCACACTCCCGGCGACGAACTGACGCGCGCCGGCCGGGCCTTCCGCGCCGAGCGGAGCAGCGCAATGGTCCGTTCCAGGGCATCGCCCGCGCTCAGGATCACATCCACGAGCGCGGCGATCACGTCGGTGGCGACGAATGGCAGGCCGACCCGCCGCTCGGCGTCGACCATGATCCGGTGGTCGGCCCCCACATAAAGGCGTCCGTGTGCGAAGCGTCCCACGCGCCGCAGGATCGAGCGGATGGCGCGCCGCTCTCGGCTGGCCTCGGCGCTGAAGGGAAGGGGTCCGAGATTCCCCGACAGCGCAAGATGGCCGTCCTCGCCACGGCGGCTGACGAGGACCGAGAACGGCTTGCCGTGATAGAGGAAACCGAACCGCAGGTGGGCCTTCTCGCCCACCGGGCGGCTGCCGCCCGCGCCTTGGGGCACGCCCGCGTCTTCGGCCGCGCTCCCCGCGATGGCCCCGGCCGGGGCTTCGCGCGGCTCGCCGAGTCGGCGTAAATTACGTGTCGTAACAATGGGTTGACCAGTTGGCACGAGGCGGACTCCGGATCCGGCGGCAGGGCCACAGTGTTTCCCCTTCGGGCTTAAAAAACAGTATAAGAACAGCCTTCCCGCGGCCGCCGCCTGTGTTGCGGACGAGGGCGACCGGCCGGCACCGTCTTTCGGCCCTGAGGGTGAGCGCGCTTGAACAGGTATTCGATTCCCAGCATTCATCCCGCCGGATGGCCGTTCATCGGCCTGTTCGCGGCGGCGACGGTGGTGCTGGCCCTGATCGCGAAGCCGCTCGGGTGGCTGGGCGTGCTCGCCACCGCCTGGTGCGTCTTCTTCTTCCGCGATCCGGATCGTGTGCCGCCGGAGGGCGCCGATCTGGTGCTGAGCCCGGCCGACGGGTTCGTCCAGGCGGTCACCAATGCGGTGCCGCCCCAGGAGCTTGACATGGACCCGCATCCGCGCCGGCGGGTCAGCATATTTCTCGACATCTTCGATGTGCACGTGAACCGCGCGCCGGCGGCCGGAACGATCCTGCGGCTGTCCTACCGTCCGGGAAAATTCTTCAACGCGAGTCTCGACAAGGCGAGCGAGTTCAACGAACGGATGTCGATCCTGCTCGCCACCAGGACCGGGCACGAGATCGCGTTCGTCCAGATCGCAGGGCTCGTGGCCCGGCGGATCGTCTGTGACCTGAAGCCGGAGCAGACGGTGATGGCCGGCGAACGATTCGGCATGATCCGTTTCGGCAGCCGACTCGATGTATACTTGCCCGACGACGCCCGTCTGTTCGCGCGCCGGGGGCAGCGGATGATCGCGGGCCAATCGGTGATCGCACAGATGATTCCGGCAGGAGAGCACGGTGTGGGGCCCGAATAAGGAGCGCAGGATGATCTTCCGCCGCCGCCGCGAGCGTCCCAAGGGTCAGTCTATCAACATGCTGATCCCGAACATCCTGACCGTGCTCGCGCTGTGCGCCGGCATGACGGCGATCCGTTTCGGCATTGCCGGGCGTCTGGAATGGGCCGTGTTCTCCCTTCTGGTGGCGGCCATCTTCGACGCGCTGGACGGCCGGATCGCGCGGCTCCTGGGGGGCACGAGCAAGTTCGGCGCCGAGCTCGATTCGCTGTCCGACTTCGTCAGCTTCGGGGTCGCCCCCGCGGTGATGCTCTATTTCTGGACCATGCGCGACGCGGGCGGCGTGGGATGGGCTCTGACGCTGCTGTTTTCGGTGTGCTGCGCGCTGCGCCTGGCGCGGTTCAACACCAGGGTCGGCGAGACCGACCTGCCGCCCTGGGCCTTCAACTACTTCACGGGGGTTCCCGCTCCGGCGGGCGCCGCGCTGGTCCTGGTGCCGATGATGCTGTCGTTCGAGTTCGGGACCGGCGTCTTCGACCTGCCGGCGGTGAACGGCGCCGTCATCGTCGCCGTCGCATTCCTGGAAGTGAGCCGGATTCCCACCTATTCGTTCAAGCGGTTCCGGGTACCGCACAAATACGTGCTGCCGACCCTGGTGGTGGCGGGCCTGTTCGCGGCCTCGCTCGCAAGCGCGCCGTGGGCGACCGTGGTGGCGGGGATGATGGCGTACGTGATCAGCATCGCCTTCTCGGTGCGGTCGTTCCGCCATCTGCAGCGCGAGGCGCAGCGCATCCAGGCCGAAGGCGGGACGGTGGTCCGCGCCGCGAACGAATCCCAGAACCGAGCGGCGTCCTGATCTTCGGCCTGATCCTCCGCCAATCCCGGGCCGAGCCCGCCGCGCAACCGCGCCGACTACTTCTGCAACAGTTCCTGGGTCTTGTTCTTGATCGCGGCGAGCAGGCTGTCGACGCCGTTGTGCTGGATGACGGAGGTGTATTCCGAACGCCGTGTCGCAAGCTCGGAGATCGCGCCGGTGAGGAAGACGTCGATGACGCGCCAGCGGTCGCCGTCCTTGCGCATGAGGTAGTTGATGAGCACCTTGTCGCCGTCGGACTTGATGATGGCGGTGTTGACTTGAATGTCGCCGCGGCTGGTTTCCTTCTGGTTCAAGGTCTCGAACCGCTCGCCGGAGTAGTCGTCGAACCGGTTGGCGAAGTTGGCGACGCTGAACTCGCTGAAGGCTTCCACCAGCCCGGTCCGCTGCGCCTCGGTCATCGAGTCCCAATACGCGCCCACGGTGGCGCGCGCCATCACCGGAAGATTGAAATCCTCGGTGATCACCGGCTTCAGCAGGTCGAACCGCCCTTTGATGCCGAGCTTGTCGGCGTCCCGCATCGCCGCCAGGATGGCGGTGTGATAGTGGGCGATGACGTCCTCGGGCGCGGTGGCCGCAGCGCCGGCCGCGGCCGGCAGCAGAGTGGCGAACAGCAAGGCCGCCAGGGCGGCCCTCAGTGCTTTGAACATTCCCTACATCCTCGTTTCCGTGTCGCGTCCGACGGGTCGGGGACGCCCCGGGCTTAGATTGGCTGGCCAGGGCGCCGATGCAAGAGGGTGCGCGGGCCGGACCGCGCCTTGCGGCCGGGCCCGGGGCTTTGGCGCGGGCTTTGGCCCGAGCTTTGGACCCTGGGCTGGCTACCGGCCGGCGGCAGCGTCTTTTCCGCCCTGATTGCGGCTAATATGTGGTCTCCCGGTAGAAAATCAGGATCAGGCCGATCAGCAGCATCGCCACCGAACTCGCGGTTCCCGCCACGGCGGCGGCCGGGGGACGCAGGCGCAGCTCCAGCCAGCGCCCGCCGGCGACGATGACGGCGAGGAATCCCATGGCGGTGTGCGAAACCTGGATCAGGAACTGGGACTTGATCTCGAATGCCGCGTGGGAATGGGTGAGCAGCAACACGCCGCCGACCACGGCCAGGACCGGGAACACGTAGGGCAGCCTCGAGCCCGGGCGCGGCGCCGCCCTGGCGCGCCACTCCAGGAGTCCGAGCGCGAGCGCCACCAGCATGGCCACGCGGTGCTGCAGCACCTCCGCGTCCTTGAGACTCTCGAGGAAGGAGATCGGGCCCAGCGGCCACGTTTCGGGGTCGCTCCGCAGCAGCAGCATGACGGCAAGCACGACGAATCCGAGCGGCCAGTGACGGCACCAGCCGAACCCTTTGACCCGCGACAGCAGCGCCGC
>JBAVNO010000138.1:0-1513 GCA_049691095.1 Alphaproteobacteria bacterium
ATTCGCACCCTGCGCACCGCCGCATTCCGACACGCTGACCGCTATCCTGCGAATCCGTTGCAGCAGCCTGGTGCGGAGGCCTCGGAAGTCAGTATCAGTGGAGCGACTATATTCCGCCAATCGCGCCCGAAGTCCATCAAACCGCGCTTCATCGGCGGTGCGTCCTTCGGCCGCGGCCTCCGTGAGGGCCTTCCAAGTGTCCAAAACCAGGTCGCTCAGAAAACCGCTGCCAAGCAACCGGTCGTCGAGTTCGGCGGAATGATGCCGCAATGAGGGCTCCATGAAGGTAAGCACGGCCTGCAACCCGTCCACCTCGCCTTTCGGCCAGCGCACGTTCAGGTCACGGCCGACGCGCGTGACGACGCCCTTGGGATCGAAAAGAAGATGGCGGTAGCGCACGAACGTTCTCGGATACCCGCGGGACCAAAATTCGGCTTCAAGGTTATGGGTCAGCCACAACAATGCCGATTTCTCGAAACTGTGCCCGTTGCGGCGCTCCAAGGACAATCCCACTTCGAATGGTTGCCGGAAGATGTTCACAAAACCAAGTTCGACTCCGATTTTATTGCAGAGATCGAGCCAAAGCGGCAGTAGCCGACACATGCGAGGGTCCTTGAGAATCCAAATTGGCTCATCGCCAAATTGTGCACCGACGATTCCTAGAAGTTCTTCGCGAAAGGCCGCAACGCGGGCGGCCACCCACCACTCATCTGGAAGTGGGCGCGTGTCGTCCCATCGCGACCCAATCTCCTTAAGCAACCGCTCGTGAACCATCACGACGGATCGATTCTCCCAAAAGCCGCGTGGGTTCTCGTTATCCACGGGCGCAAGCAGATCATCACCGGCAGCAATTCCCATTTGGGCGAGCACGCCAGTCATGGAGGAGGTCCCGCTTCGGTGCATCCCAAGAACGAAGATTGCCCGTGCATCGCCCTGACTCTTGAATTGCGATGGCCGAGATTCCGGTCGTTGATGAGCTGTTCGCAAGCCTATGGCCCGTTCTTGGTTACCACCCCCGGGTTGCGATCTTGGGGAAAGGTTAGCTCCTGCGCCATTCTGGCACCACCAAGGCGCGACGAATGCTGTCAACCCGTTCTTTCATCCCGAGGACTTTCTTGCGCCTCCGCATCGAGTGGCCGACGAGATGGGACGTACCAACCAATCTATTGTGCAACTTGTTAATCGATTGCGTACGTCGAGGAACCCGGTTACGAAGACGGTTATTCCGCAATCACCACGAGTTCCTCTCCGGCATCCGGGCGCACCCGCAGCAGCGCGAATTCGATCAACTGCATGAGGTACCCCCGCGCCCTCAGCCGGAGGGGGACAGGTGCGCCCATCCGGAACCGGCCGCTGTGTTTGAGTGCGTGGCTGGCCAAAAAGATTCCGTCCGCGCCCCGAATCGTGGCGAATGTCTTGACGTCCCTAAACCCCGCCTCGTGGCACAGGCGCGCCAGGTTCGCCGAATTGAATAGGTGCAGATGGCGCGGCGGGTCCAAGGGCATCCAGTTGT
>JBAVNO010000139.1:0-5800 GCA_049691095.1 Alphaproteobacteria bacterium
CTCGGGCGCGGCGCCGGGAGAAGGCGCCGGCACCGCGGGCGCCGCGGCCTGTTGCATCTGCTGCTGGAGGGCCTTTTCCCGCTCCATGCGCGGCATCTCGAAGAAGAACTGCCACGCCAACAGGATCACGATCGAAATCACGATCGCGAGCAGCATGTTGCGCTGGTTATCCATGGCGGTGCCCCGGTTCGCACCCGCCCCTTGCGCACCTTGCGTTGGGCACCGGGTCGTATCCAGCCCCGCCCCACGGATGACAGCGCAACAGGCGGCGCAGCGCGAGCCAGATCCCGGCCAGCGGTCCGAACCGCTCCACCGACTGGCGCGCATATTCGGAGCACGACGGATGGAACCGGCAGCTTCCCGCCATGATGGGGGAGAGAACGAGCTGATAGGCGCGGATCATCGCCCGCAGTCCAAGGCCCAGGGGATTCGAAGGCGCGGCGCGGGTCATCGCGGCTGCCCGGCCGCGTTTCTTGGCGCCGGATCGGCGCCGGCATCTCCGTCGCGATAGCTTCGCAATCTTTTCAACGCCTGCTCCAGATCGCCGACCAGCGCCCCGAAAGGCCGCGTCAGCGTTTCCCGTCGCGCGATCAGGACGTAGTCGCGCCCGTCCGCGGCATGGTCCTGCATCACCTTGCGGGCGGCTTCCCGCAGTCTTCGGCGGGCCCGGTTGCGCTCCACCGCGGAGCCGACCTTGCGGCTGGCCGTGAATCCGACGCGGCGCCCGGGGCCGTCACGTCCGTCACCGGGAGCGACCTTGGCGGGAGCGATCTCGGCAGCCGTGCCGTTGGACGGCGCGACCTGAAGGATCAGGCCGGCGGTCACGCATTTCCGGGAGGCCGCGGCGACACGAAGGAAATCGGGGCGCGTCTTGAGGCGCCCGAGGGTCGCCGCCATGGGGATTAGGCCGAGATGCGTTTGCGGCCCTTGGCGCGGCGCTGCGAGAGCACCCGGCGGCCGGCCACGGTCGCCATGCGGGTGCGGAACCCGTGGCGGCGCTTCCGGATCAATTTGCTCGGCTGATAGGTGCGTTTCACGAATGAACTCCGTGGGTGGGCGCCGTCAATTCACAAGGCCGGGTGTATACGGGCTTAGGGCGGCGAAGTCAATGACCGATCACGCCCCGCTCGGGCCCCGTTCGGGCCAGCAAATCCAAGCCCTTAACCGGCCCCGGGCCGGCACAGGGCGCGCCCTTCGCGCGAGGCCCGGACGCAGCCCCCGGAATGCGATCCCGGAATGCGATCCCTGCGCCGGCAGGGGACGGGGACGGCGTCACGCCGGCGTGAGCTTCGGTGGGCCGCAGCCTCACCCGAAGGTGAATGGCCGCTCCGCGCACGGCCATGATACACAGGACGAACCGATCCGTAGCGCCGCGCCAAGCGGGCGGCAGGGCGCCCGGCGCCATGAACGGGGGCCGCGGCGGCGCTGGTGGAAACCACGGGATCGACGGGGACACGATGGCCAAAGGCAACGCGTTCGGCACGGCGGAAGACGCGCGCAGCGGCCGGGGGTTCGCCCGCTACCTGCCGCTTCTGGCGCTGGCGGCCGGATTCGCCGCCTTCTTCGTCTTTCGCCTCGACCGCTACGTGTCGTTCGACGCCCTGCGCGAGCACCGCGAGGCGCTGCTGACTTGGGTCGGCGGCCATGCGGCCTCCGCGGCCGCGGTCTTCATCGTCGTCTATGCCGTTGCCATCGCCACCTCGATCCCCGGCGGCCTCGTGCTCTCGGTCGCCGGCGGCTTCCTGTTCGGCACCTGGCTCGGTTCGATCTACATCGTCATCGGCGCGACGCTCGGCGCCACCGCCATATTCCTGGCGGCGCGCACGGCGCTCAGGGACATCCTGGCCCGGCGCGCCGGCCCCGCGATCCGCAAGATGGAGGCGGGGTTCCGCGAGGACGCGTTCAGCTACATGCTGGTGCTGCGGCTCGTGCCCTTGTTTCCGTTCTGGCTGGTGAATCTCGTCCCCGCGCTGTTGGGCGTTCCGCTGCGCACCTACGTCGCGGCGACGGCCGTCGGCATCATCCCCGGCACGGTCGTGTTCGCCAGCGTCGGCAATGGGCTGGGCGCCATCTTCGACCAGGGCGGAACGCCGGACGCCAGCGTCGTCCTGCGCCCCGAGATCCTGCTGCCGCTGATCGGGCTGGCGCTGCTGTCGTTGATCCCCGTGGTCTACAAGAGGATCAAGCCGCGCAAAGGGGGCTGACGCGGGCGCGTGGACCGGCCGGGCATTCGGCCGGGGCATTTGGCTGGGGCGTTTGGCTGGGGCGTTTGGGCAAGGGGCTGGGGCCATGAAAAGACTCGATGTGGATTTGTGCGTGATCGGCGCCGGCTCGGGTGGGCTCAGCGTGGCCGCGGGCGCGTCCCAGATGGGCGCCAAGACGGTGCTGATCGAACGGCACAAGATGGGCGGCGACTGCCTGAATTACGGCTGCGTGCCGTCGAAGTCGTTGCTGGCCGCGGGCCACGCGGCCCAGTCCTCCCGCCAAGCCGGAAGGTTCGGCGTTCGCACCGGCGCGCCGGCCGTCGACGGCCGGCTGGTGCACGATCACGTCCACGGCGTGATCGGCGCCATCGCCCCGAACGATTCCGAGGAACGGTTCACCGGGCTGGGCGTGACGGTCATTCGCGCCGCCGCGCGGTTCGTCAGCGAGCGCGAGGTCGAGGCGGGCGATTATCGCATCAAGGCCCGCCGGTACGTGGTGGCGACGGGATCGGCTCCCGTCGTTCCGCCCATCGCGGGATTGGACCAGGTGCCCTTCGAGACCAACGAGACCATCTTCGAGCGCACCGCGGTGCCCCGGCACCTGATCGTGATCGGCGGCGGCCCGATCGGCCTCGAGCTGGCCCAGGCGCACCGGCAGCTCGGGTCCGAGGTGACGGTCTTGGAGCTGTTTTCGATCCTGCCCAAGGACGACCCCGAATTGACCGCGATCCTGCGCGACCGGCTCATCGCCGAGGGCATCAAGATCCGCGAGCAGGTGCGCATCGAACGGGTCGACAGGTCCGGAGCCGGCGTCGCCGTCACGCTTGGCGGCGAAAACGCCGGCGAACGCGTCGAAGGCTCGGACATCCTGGTGTCGACGGGCCGCAAGGCGAACGTGGCCGGCCTCGATCTCGAGGCGGCGGGGATCACCTACTCGCCCAAGGGAATCGCGGTGGACGCGCGGCTTCGCACCACCAACAAGCGCGTCTTCGCCATCGGCGACGTGGCCGGCTCCTATCAGTTCACGCACATCGCCGGGTACCATGCCGGCATCGTGATCCGGAACGCCTTGTTCCGCTTGCCGGCGAAGGTCGATTACCGGGCCGTGCCCTGGGTCACCTACACCGCGCCGGAGCTGGCCCACGTCGGCATGACCGAGGCCGCCGCACGGGAGAAAGGCATGGCGATGCGTGTCCTGCGGTGGCCGTTTCACGACAACGACCGCGCGCAGGCGGAGCGCCAGACCACCGGCCTCGTCAAGGTCATCGCCACGCCCAAGGGACGGGTGCTCGGGGCCTCCATCCTCGGCCCCTCGGCGGGCGAGCTGATCCACATTTGGGTGCTGGCGATCGCGCAGAATCTCAAGATCGGCGCCATCGCCGGCATGATCGCGCCCTATCCGACCCTGGGCGAGGCGAACAAGCGCGCCGCCGGCAGCTTCTATACGCCGGCCCTGTTCAGTCCGCGCACCAGACGGCTGGTTCGATTCCTCTCCAAGTTCGGCTGACGCCGTCCGCAGGCGAAAAAATCCCCCGCCGTCGCCGTTCGCTGCGCGGCTCACAGAAACGTGACACGCCGTGTCCAGAAGTGAATCGCCATGGGCCGTGGACGTTGGTCTATTGGCTGCAGCCTTCGAACATCAGCGGACGGCACACGGCGCGGCCGTGGCGGCAGGCCGGTCTGGTGGACGGGAGGGGCGTCACAGTCTGGACAAACAATCAGGATAGGAACCCGAATCATGTGGAGAAAAATGCTTGCCATCCTTGGCCTCGCCGCGATGACCGCGGGAGCCGCGGGCACGACCGCGTTGGCCGCGAATCCGTGCGGCGCCGCCAATCCCTGCGCCGCCGCCAACCCGTGCGCGGCCGCCA
Organism: Alphaproteobacteria bacterium; assembly: GCA_049691095.1. Taxonomy (GTDB): domain Bacteria; phylum Pseudomonadota; class Alphaproteobacteria; order DATDPM01; family DATDPM01; genus JBAVNO01. Next base: position 4,076 of record JBAVNO010000139.1, read on the forward strand.
ATCCGTGCAACCCGTGTGCGGCCAAGAACCCGTGTGCGGCCAAGAACCCGTGCGCGGCAAAGAACCCGTGCGCCGCGAAGTAGCATCGCTCTTCGCCTAGCGGACGGGCCGGCCGCTCCCCAAGGGTGGGGACCGCCGGAAGACCGCCGGAACGACCCGACCGTGACAAGCGGCGGCGGCATCCAGCCCCGCCGCTTGTTGCATCCCGGGTTCCCGCGAATCCTGTTGCGGTCGGGGCCGCGCCGTCGAGGCGGACGGCGCAAAGGCCGCCGCCGGCCGATGGGCCCCGGAAACGATGCTATACTTCGCCCATGGCGGAGTCCGCTCCCACCCGTCTGGGCCTGGTAAAGGGCCTTTCGGCGCGCCTTCTCATCCTGACGGTGTTCTTCGTCATGTTGAGCGAGGTGACGGTCTACGTGCCCTCCATCGCGCGATTCCGGCAAACCTACCTGCAGGACAAGATCGCGACCGCGCATCTCGCCACGCTGGCGCTCGAGGCGACGCCCGACAACATGGTGAGCGACGAGCTGGCGATGCGCCTTCTGCGCCACGCGGGGGCCTACGCCATCGTGCTGCGCGGACCCGGCTTGGTGAAGCGCGCGCTTTACAGCGACATGCCACCCCGCGCCGACGCGATGTTCGACGTCGGGACGGCGACGCCCTTGAGCCTGATCACCGAGGCTTTCAAGTCGCTCATCCAGCGGAACAACCGCATCCTGCGGGTTCTCGGGCACTCGACGCGGGACGGCGGCGCGCTCATCGAGGTGGTCATCGACGAGACCCCGATGCGGCTCGCCATGTACAGCTATTCGGAACGGATCCTGGCGCTTTCGGTGGCGATTGCGCTGGCCACGGCCACTCTCATATTCGTGAGCCTGAGGTGGCTGATCGTGCGCCCGATCCGGGGCCTGACGAAAAACATGATGGGATTCCGCGAAAACCCCGAGGATGCCTCCCGCGTCATCGTCCCCAGCGGGCGCAACGATGAGATCGGGATGGCCGAACGCGAGCTGGCGGTGATGCAGCAGGGGCTTCGCACGGCCCTCACCCAGAAGGCGCGGCTCGCCGCGCTGGGCGTCGCCGTGACGAAGATCAGCCACGATCTGCGCAACATCCTGACCACCGCCAGCCTCGTCTCGGACCGCCTGGCTGCGATTCACGATCCCGACGTCGTCCGCATGACGCCGCCGCTGGTGAGCACCATCGACCGCGCCGTGAACCTGTGCACGCGCACGCTCGAATATGCGCGGGACGAGCCCCCGCCGCCGCGCCTCACCCGGTTCCGGTTGCGCGACCTGGTGGCGGAAGTGGGAGGCGACCAGGCGCTGGCCAACGGCTCGGCCTTGACCTGGGACAACATGGTCGCGGACGAACTGGAGGTGGCGGCCGACCGCGACCAGCTCATCCGCGTGCTGGTCAATCTGGAGCGCAACGCGGCCGAGGCCGGGGCCAAGACGGTGCGGATAAGCGCCACGACGCGGGACGGACGCATCGCCGTCACCGTGGCCGACGATGGCCCGGGGATTCCCGAGAGGGCGAAACGGAATCTGTTCCAGCCCTTCGTCGGCTCCACGCGCGCCGGCGGCACCGGGCTGGGGCTCGCCATCGCGCGCGAGATCATGCGGGCCCATGGCGGCGACATCATGCTGGCCGAGACGTCGAAAAGCGGCGCCGTCTTCCGCCTCGACCTTCCCGCGGCGAGCGCGGCCGCGCTCGCCCCTCAGT
>JBAVNO010000140.1:0-2988 GCA_049691095.1 Alphaproteobacteria bacterium
CTTCTTCTCCCTCGGCAAGCGGCTGGCTTTCGACGCCCGGGACCTGCACATGCTTGATCGGATTGCTGATCAGCTTTTCGATCGCGGCCACGTACTTCCCGTCTTCCGGCGTGGCCAGCGTGTAGGCGCGGCCCGTGCGTCCCGCGCGCCCGGTGCGGCCGATGCGGTGCACGTAATCCTCGGCGTTGTGGGGAACATCGAAATTGAAGACGTGAGAAAGCTCCGAGATGTCGAGGCCCCGCGCCGCGACGTCGCTCGCCACCAGCAGACGGATTTCGCCGCGTTTGAAGGCGTCCATGGTCTCCGTCCGCTTGGACTGGGGCATGTCGCCGTGAATCTCGCTGGCCGGTAAATGGTGCCGTTTGAGGTCGCGAACCAACTGCGCGATATCGCGTTTTCGGTTGCAGAAGATGAGCGCGGACTTGACGTCGTCGGCCTCGATCAGGCGGCAAAGCGCCTCGCGCTTCTCGGCCGTCTTCACCACCACCAGGACATGCTCGACGCCGGCGGCCGGCGAGGCGGGCGGCGAGACCGAGATCTCCTTCGGGTTCATCAGGAACTTGTCCGCGAGGCGGCGGATTTCCGCCGGCATGGTGGCGGAGAAGAACAGAGTCTGCCGGATCCGCGGCAGCAGCGAGACGATCTTCTCGACGTCGGGGATGAACCCCATGTCGAGCATGCGGTCGGCCTCGTCGATCACCAGGATCTTCACGTCGCTGAGCAGGATCTTGCCGCGCTCGAACAGGTCGATCAGCCGGCCCGGGGTGGCGATCAGGACGTCGACGCCGCGGTTCAAGTTTCGCTGCTGATCGACGAACGAGGTGCCGCCGATGAGGAGCGCCGTGGTGAGCTTGTGGTACTTGCCATAGGTGGCGAAGCTCTTTTCGACCTGGGCCGCGAGCTCGCGCGTCGGCTCCAGGATCAGCGAGCGCGGCATCCGGGCCTTGGCACGGCCCGCCGCCAGAATCTCGATCATCGGCAGGACGAACGACGCCGTCTTGCCGGTGCCGGTCTGGGCGGAGCCCAGCACGTCCCGGTTCATCAAGACGACGGGGATCGCTTGTTCCTGGATCGGTGTGGGCGTCACGTATCCCGCGTCGTCCACCGCGCGCAGGATTTCAGGCCCAAGGCCAAGGTCGGCAAATTTCATTCGTTACGGCTCATTCCGATGGTATCGCCGCTCGGAATGTCCTGAGGAGGGCAACAGCAGGATACTCGTATTCCGTTGGCGCGATACTAAGTTGAAGCCCCGGCCCGGTCAATTTCCCAATCGTCCGGGCCACGCGGCGGCTGGACGCGGCCGGTTCGGGGCATGGTTGACTACTTAGATAGGTTTCTTCCCGTACGGGACAATCCCCCCTATCCGATGAAGGCGGCCGATCGGGCCGGATTGGCGCGCCGCCCGTCCTTGGGTAGGCTTCCGGGGGTGCGGCAGAAAGCCGCGCCGGTCGGGGCCGAGGGGGGTCGTGGTCATGTTGATGGAACGCCAGCAATCCTGCCTTCTCGTGGTCGACGTGCAGGAGCGCCTCCTGCCGTCGATCCGCAACAAGCAGCAGGTGGTGTCGAATTGCCGCATCCTCCTGACCGCGGCGGCGCGGCTTGGGGTTCCGGTCCTGGCCTCGGAGCAGTATCCCAAGGGCCTGGGGCCGACGGTCCCGGAGCTGCGCCCGCTGCTGCCCGAAGGCGCGGTTCTCGAAAAGGTCGAGTTCTCCTGCGCCGCCAACCGCCCCTACCTGGAGCGGCTGAAGGGGTTGGGGCGCCGCCAGGCCGTGATCACCGGGATCGAGGCCCACATCTGCGTCCTCCAGACGGCGCTGGGGCTGAAGGCGGAAGGCTACGACGGCTTCGTGGTGGCGGACGCCATGGGGTCCAGGACTCCGGCCAGCCATGAGGCGGCGCTGGCGCGCCTTCGCCTGGCCGGGATTCCCGCGGTCACCACCGAGATGGTGCTGTTCGAGTGGCTGGGCTGCGCGGGCACCGCGGAGTTCAAGGAGCTCTCCGCGCTCATCCGCTGACGGTCCGCCGGTCCGCGACGCCTGCCGTCCCGACCGGAAGTCCGAAAGCGCGACCGCGATCAGGCCGGCGTGGCCGCGGGCGTGATCGTCACCGTGCCCGGCCCGCCCTCCGCGCCCTCGATGCGGAAGGACGCAAGGCCGAAGCGCTCGGCCACCCAGGCGCCGGTGGTGAGATGGGGCGTGATCCGCTCGGCGGTGTAAACCGAGACTCCGTCGGCGAGCACGCAGGGAAGCACCAGCTGGTCGGCCAGGTGCCGCTCGATAGCCGCGCCCGAGGCCAGGTACGCAAGCAGCGCCTCGGCCGCCTCCTCGGCGACCGCTTCCGCGGGCTTCCGGCGCTCGCCCAGCGCACCGAAGCCGGCGGAAACGGCTTCGCTCTCGGCGCAGAGGAAGATGCCGGCGCCGGGGCTGACGGCGCGCACCCGCAGGGCCAAGATGTCCGAGGCGATGCCGCTTTCGGCGAGGCGCGCCCGGGCCCGGTCCGCCATCCGCTGGGCGATGTGCGCGGGGAGGTTTGCCGCCACCGCCCGGCCCGTAACGCGCAAGAGCCGCCCCCGCTCGACCAAGCTCACGGCCTCGAGGCGCGGTTGCGCCTGCCCGGTGGCGGCGCCCATGCCCCGGACCGAGAGCCGGACTTCGCCGCCGCCCGCCGGATAGAAGCCCCACCCGATCAGCTCGAGGCCGGCCGCGACGCCCATGCGCTTGAGGGCGGGAAGCCAGGAGTCGCGTGCGAAATCGAAGGAGGGGCTCCACTGCACGTGGGTTCCGCCGGCAATCCGCACGTCGGACTCGCCCGCGGCGAGCGCGAGCGGCAGCAGGATGGATTGCGCCACCAGCATCGCCGCGCCCGCGCTTCCCCCCTCGCGCGCCGCCGCCACGTCGAAACGGTAGGTGCCGGGTTGCGGGCGCGCGCCGGGCGCGAACCGCAATCGCTCTGAGCCCAACCCATCGCCTTCCACTTGCGCGCCGCACA
>JBAVNO010000141.1:0-4067 GCA_049691095.1 Alphaproteobacteria bacterium
CCGGTCGGCGATGGACTGGGCCTCGGCCCGGTAGCGGTCGGGCAGCGTCGCCGGGTCGGTGTCGTTGGCCAGGTTCCCTTGCAGGGTGTCCAGGTCCCTGACCGCGCCCAGCGTGGCCTCGCTCAGCCGCTGCGCCCGTAGGGCCTCCTGCTGACGGCGCAGGAACTCCGCGCCCAGTGCCGTCAGCGCCCCGCCCGCCCGTTCCAGCGCCGCGAAGGGCGCGGCGATGGCCGCCGCGTCCGCGTGCAGGTGCAACTCTTCCCCCGGCGGGCCCGAAGGCCCGTCGAACGTCGTGATACGCGGCATGGAAGGATGTCCGTCTAGAGGATCGATTCAGAGCGCGCGGCCGGACGTTCAGGCCGCCGCGTCTGGGTAGGCGATGGCGTAGAGCTTCTCGAGCTTCGCCACCATCAGGCCGTGCTCGGGGTGGAAGCGGTCGTTCAGCGCGTGCTTGGGATCCTTCAACGCCTCGCCCCGGATGCGCGCGATCTCGGCCTTCGCCTGTTCCGGTCCCGCGATGGGAGCGTTCCCGCCGCCGACGATGCGGTCCTCGCCCATCGCCTCGCCGATGCGCGCGAACATTTGCAAGAGCCCCACGCCGCCCAGGGCCTGCTCGAGCTTGTCGAGCTGGTCTCCATCGGCGAACGCGCGCGCCGCCCGACGCGCGGCGTTGACCTTGGCCCCGAAGTCCGGGCCCCATTCGATCCGAAGCTCCGTCTCCAACGCGTCGGACTTGCGCGCCGAATCCGCGGACCTGGCGCGGGCCTCTTCGGCCGCCGCGCCCGCGAACCAGTCGTGCAGCGCCGCAGCCTGCTTGGCCGACAGCCCGGTCTTGTGCGCCACGTCGGCAAAGGCCCTGGCGAGAGTCTCGGAATAGGCGCCCTCGGGCATGTCATCGGGCGCCCTGAAGTCATAGCCGTCGGGGCTCGAGGGACGGCCGAGCGCGCCGTAGAACCGGTCCCACACCTCCGGTCCGTCCTTGTCCGTGGGCGGGATGACGCCCTTGCGGCCGATGAGGGTCTGCAGGTTCACGTGCTCCTTGGCCAGCGCGGCGATGTCCGTCGCCTGGGCGAGCGCGGGATGGGCGCGCAGTTCCTCGGGCAAACCGCTGCGCCAGTCAGCCTCCGCGGCACGATTGTTCGCGTCCGATCGTCTCGGCGAGGTAGCCGGCGCTCCCGCGACTGCGGCGCGCGCGGCGGGGGCCTGTATCGCGCCTGTGGGCTCGCTACCCGCGAAATCACTCATGTCCGTCATCCTCCAGAAGTTTCAGGAAATCCTCGGGCCTCAGACCCGTCATTTCCGAGATGTGCAGGAACACATCCCGCGCGCCCTCGTTGAAGGCCGTCTGATGCGGGTCGCCGGCGACGAAGCTGGTGTGCGCGACACGGCAATAGCGCGCGAGGTCGCACAGAACGCGCCGCGTCTCGGGCCGCGACGGCGCGAACAGCTCCCGGTACGCCGCGGCGACGAGCTGCCCCCGCGGCCGGCCGAACGCGCGAATGAGCCATTGAACGCCGGCTTTCATGGCCCAAGCACCCCTTGATCGGGGAACCTCGTCATGCCGGTGCCGTGGCCGCAGCCGCGGCCCGGCCGGCGCGCGTCGCCTCGTTGGCCGCAACCACATCCTTGATGGCGGAGGCCGCGGGCCTCGCCATTTGCGCGAGGTTCGCCACCGTCTGCGCCTGCTGGCGCTGCTGGCGGCGGGCCGCAACGTCCGCCGGGTCGCGCAGAAGCTTCGCCGGCGCGCCGAAAGACTGGGCCAGCGTGCGGGCCACCTCGTCGAAATCGAAATTCTCCAGCACCCCGGGGTCGGCGCCGGCGAGCGGCATCACCGCCTCGAGCGCGCGAACGATGGCCGATCCCTCCGCGGCCTTCTGGGCGCGGGCCAGGGGCGAGACATATTCCACCGCGATTTCCGGGGCCGCCCTCAGTGCCGGAGGCGCCGGGGGGAATGCGCCCGCGCGATCCAGGATGCCGAATACCCGGCCGATCAGCGGGTCCAGGAACTCGGCCTGAATGCGCCCGAGATGCGGCGCCATGAGGCGAAGTTTCTCCTCCTGGCGCGCAAGCACCTCGGTGGCCGTGGCATTCGGCTGCTGCACCATCAGGAGGAGGGAAAAGAAGAAGGCCTCGCGGATCGCGTTTCTGCGCTGGTCTTCCATTTGGAGGCCGATGTCGATCCGCGCGTTGGTGATCAGTGGCTGATAGAGCGCCCGGCCTTGCGGATCGACCCCGCCATAGATGATCCCGCCGGGGCTCGTCCGCACGCCCCGCACCGCCGTCTCGTCGGGCGCCAGGAGCGGCGGGTCCGCCGCCTTTTGCGCAGCGACGATGGTGGTCTTGGTCATCGCGTTCAGCATCTTGGTGTCGGCAAGCGCCAGCATGGCCGGGCTGTCGCCGTAGACGGCGCGGCTCGCCGTCGACCAGCGCGGCACCAGGAACGGGAACTCATGGTACCCGCCTTCCGACAGGACACGGCGGCTCTCCACCTCCACGTAGACCGAGGCGAACCGTTTTCCGCGGGTGTCCAAGCGCTTGGGCGAGAAATCCTCGTTCGGCCGCACGCAGTGGATGAAATCGAACTTGCGGTCGGTATCCTTTTCCGCCGCGTTCTCGATCTTGGCGCTCACCTTGCCCGGCCATTGGCGCGCCGCCTGTCGGGCGGTGAACTGGAACCGGCGGTAGACGGTGTCGATCTTCTCCTGCTCGTTCTCGGCCACCACGCATTCGGCCAGATGCCGGGTCGAGAAGAACAGCCGTCCCGGGTTCGCGTCCTCATCCACGTAGAAGACCGCCGTGCCGAACGCCACCAGATCCTGGTACAGCTCCAGCACCTTGGCGTAGAAGCGCTGGCCTTCGATGGCAAAGGCGTCGCGCATGCGCGCCGCCGCTTCGTCCAGCCACAGTCGCACCTCGCGGTTGCGGTCGAGATCCGCATCGGGGTGCTTCAGCGCGAACCATTCGTTGGCGGAATTGGTGATCATCGACCAGAGGCCGGAGGCCAGGTTCTGTGCCGAAAGCCCTGCCGTACCGTCGAATATCTTCTGCGCGCGTTTGTCGCCGGCAGTGCGCAACTCGGTGAAGTCGGCACGCATCGGCCGGATCAGGTCGGCGATCTCCTGCCAGTGGGACTCGAAGGGGGCGCGTTCGGATTTGAGTCTCTCCTGGCGCTTGATGATTTCGGTCGCGAGTTCGTCGGCCATGTCTGAGTTCCGGAATACCTGTTGTTGCGGAAAGTCCGATCCGAGAAAACGGCTAGTCCTTGGGCGCGCCGGTGAGGTCACGCACGCGGTCCCGCACCCGCATGCGCGGCAGCCAGGTGAACCCGGCGTCGTCCGCGCCAAGCAGGGTGACGAGCCTGCCGCTGATCATGAAGCTCGCGGCGGAGACCAGAACCGATTGCAGGCTCGTGATCACCGCCGTCACGGCACGTCCGGTGAAGGCGAACGCGGCCGATGCCGCCTGGAGCACCTCCCTCGCGTTGACCGCGAGGCCCCGCCCCATCCAGGGGAACGCCCCGCTGGCCACGCCGACGCTGTCGCGCGCATTGGTCGCTGCCGCCCGCCCCGTGTACCCGAATGCCACCTTGGCGAGGGAAACGGCCGTGCTGACGAGCGCGCCCCAAAACGCGACCGGCCGGGGGCGTGCGCCAGTCCTCATCGCCGGGTGCGGGGCAGTCCACCCATGCTCGACCATGGGGATCGGCCGGCGCGCCTCGAACTTGTCGCGGCAGGTGCGGGCGTCGGCAAGCGAGGAATAGAGCATCAGCCCGGGCCGGAACAGGCGCGGACAGTGCCCGGAACTTACCTTGACGGCCTCATCGTCGGAAATCTGCCGGTTCCAGACCGCGACTTCCGAGTAGAATCCTTCCTCACCCTGGGCGTTCTTCGGCTGATCGTACCCCAGGGCAAAATCGTGAGTGGACGATGCGATCGTGTCCATCGTGCCGACTGAAGTGTTGTCCGTCAGCGGCTCGTTTACGCCGTTCACGAACACGGACATATCGGCGACGGTATCGACGTTCTTCTTGTACCGGCACACGATCCGATACAGGTTGCCAATCGAAA
>JBAVNO010000142.1:0-3422 GCA_049691095.1 Alphaproteobacteria bacterium
AGTCCGACGGCAAGCACGGCGAGCAAGACCGTCGTCACGACGTTATTCCCGAGCCATCCCGCATCGCGCCCGATCATGTCGGTCAAAGCGCCAGCATGGCGATGACGCCCATGGCAAGCGACAGCAGCACGGGCAGGAGCGGCCCGAAGCCGTGGCCCGCCCCATGCCGAAGGCCGACTCGCTCGATCATTTCATAACGCATCGCGTGCGCCGTCAGCGACGCCGCGACATTCCCGGTCACGACCGCCGCGACCGGGGTCGCGTAGAGGTAGGCGATCGCGAATGTGGCGACCCATGCCGCCAGCGCGATCACGTTGCTGCGGGCGTCCTCGAGGATGTGCCCGTTGCTGACCAGAACCTCGTGCTGCGGCCCCCAAAGAAGCTCGCAGAACCGGACCACCAGCAGAATCCGGAAAACCGGGGCCACGTCCGTGAATCTCTGCCCGAACAGGGCGAGCAACGGCGTCGCGGCCAACAGCAGGACCACGAGCGCCAGGAGCGACATGCTGAGCAGCGTGCGCTGGCGCCAGATGACGGCGGCATGGCCGGCACCCGGGTCCCGCGGCGTCCCGATCTGACGCAGCTGCCACGGAAGGCCAAGGAATACGAAATGCTGGACCACGATGAAGCCGACCGCGATCTGCGCCGCTATCCGATACTCGCCAAGGTCAGCGAGCGAAATCAGCCAGGTCAACACCAGCACGTCGATATAGACCGAAAGCCGGGAGCCGAGATTTCCGTAGATGAGCCCCGCGGTATGCGCGACGAGCTTACGCCAAACCGATTTCCGCCAGCGCACCGGCGGCAACAGGTCGCGCCCTCTTGCGGCGAGGGCGACGCCGATGACGATGAGCGCCGCCAGCCACACGGCCGCGAAGATGGTGAAGATCCCGCCCGGCGTGTCGGGGCGCACGACGACCACGATGCCGAGGATCGACAAGGGGACCGCGAGGTCCCGAACGCCGAAGAACATCCGCGTCATTCCGCCGGCGCGGGCAACGGCAAGCAACGCCTCGGCGATCCCGGCGATGGCCGCCCACGACAGCGCCCAGACGATCTCGGCCCGGAACGGATAGAGCGGTCGAACCGAATACGCGACGACGATGGAAAGGGCAAAGACCGCCACCGCGAGCATCGCGACCGTGGTGATATAGAAGTGCCAGAGATACGGCGCCCGCCCCTTCGGTCCGCGCGCGCCCCAGGTCAGGCGGTTCAGCCACATGTCGCCGCCGCCGCTTACGAACGCATTGGCGACCGCCGCTACCGCGGCCAACACTGCGAACACGCCGAATGATTCCGGATGGAGGAGCCGCGCCGCGGCGATCAGGATCAGATAGCCGGACAGGCGCGAAACGACGGCGCTCGCCGCCGGAAACAGGGCGCGCGGCAGCGCCGGCATCATCGCGCCGCCCCCGACGGAAACGCGACCGCGTCCTCGCCCTCTCCGGTGCCCGCAGGCAACAGGGTGCCGCGGTAGAGGGCGTCGAACGCCTCCATCGAATGCGCGAGGCTGAAGTGCGCCTCCACGCGCTGCCGGGCGCGGCGGCGGCGCTCAGTCCGGACTTCGGGCTCTTCGTTCGCCAAGACCTTCATGGCGCGAGCGAGCGACTCGGGATCGCCCGGCGGGACCACGATACCGGTGTCGCCGACGATGCGCCGCGAATCGCCCACGTCCGTCACGACCGCGGGCAGCCCGGCGGCCATGGCCTCGACCACCGCGTTGGAAAACCCTTCGCCGTAAAGGGAACTGGACACGAAGGCGTCGCTGGCCGCGAGAAGCTCCGGCACGTCGCGGCGCTCGCCCAGGCGATAGAGGCCGGGACGCTCCGGCAACTCCTCCGTCTTGTCGCCGATTGCGAGCACGGCGACGCCGGGCAGTCGCCCCAGTGCGTCGAGCAGAACCGTGTGCCCTTTCATGGGATCGACGCGGGCCACCGAGGCCACGACGAACACGTCGTTCGGGATGCCGAGGCCGCGGCGGATTTTTTCCCTGGCCTCGTCGTCGGGCCGGTAGAGGGTGGTGTCGACCCCGTTATCGATGACTAGGAATCGCCGCGGGCGGTACCCGAGCCGGCGGTGGAACTCCCGCCCCTGAAACGAATTGGCGATGACCGCGTCCGGGATCGCCGCCATCCAGGAACAGGCGTCGACGACGATACGAAGCCCGGCGCCGTAATCGCGCAGATCCATGTTCGAACAGCGGATGCCCCAATAGAATCGGGTGGCCCGCCTTCGGCCCGAGACCAGAAGCGCGATCGTGGCCATGAAATCCGCGTGGTACATCCAGCTCTGGATGACATCGGGCCGGCGCCGGCGGATGAACCGGGCCAGGCGCCACGCGGCGACAGGGTCGGGTTGGCCCCGCGTCATGCCGAGTGAAAAGACTTCGACCCCGTTGTGCGCGAGATGGTCGGCCAGCGCCCCGCCGCCCAGCAGGGTCACCACGACCGGAGACAGGCCGCGCCGTTGCTCATAGAGCGCGAGCTGCGAGAGCATCCGCTCCGCGCCGCCGGTGTAAAGCCCGGTGATGACGTGCATGACGGCACCGTCGGGCATTGCCGCTCCGGCTCGGCCGCCTTTCCCGGATGCAGCAACGGTGCCAATATGGCCGGTCGTTCCTTCCCTTCCGATGTTGGCCGTCACGCCGCTCGCCTCATGACCGTTCGGTCCCTAATCAAACGCAGCATCGCGCTCACCTGCGCCTACTACCTGGTGGACGACTGGCTGGCTCGCCGCCGGGTCGCCCGCGGCGATCTCTCGACCCGGTCGGGATCGCGCCACGCGGCGCTCACGCTCGACCAGTCGCTTGCGTATATCGAGGGCGTGTACCGCGCCTACCTGGATTATGCGGGCCGCGCCTATTTCCAGGGCACGGTGGCCGAGATCGGCCCCGGCGACAATTTCGGCGTGGCGCTGCTGCTGCGCGCCGGCGGCACTCAGGAAGTGCACGCCGTGGACCGCTACCGCCCGCGCCGCGAGAAGACGCGCCAGGCCGAGATCTACCGCGCGCTTGCCGAACGCCACGCCTTGCAGCCCCTATTCGATGGCGAGCCGGGGGAGGCTGCCATCAAGGGCCTTGTGTACCACGCGGGTTGCCCCGCGGAGACGTTCTTCCGCGATTCGGGGCTGCGGTTCGACGCGGTGCTGTCGCGCGCCGTGCTGGAGCATCTCTACGATCCCATCGCCGCAGTCGGCGACATGTACCGGGCGCTCAATCCGGGCGGCGTGCTGGTGCACCGTATCGACTTTCGCGATCATGGGATGTTCGCCGGCCATCATCCGCTCACCTTCCTCACCGTCCCGGACGCCGTTTACCGGCGCATGACGCGCGGAGCGGGCCGGCCGAACCGTGTGCTGGCGCCGGCCTACCGCGCGTGGCTCGAGCGCGCGGGCGCGCGCGGGCGCGTGCATGTGACCCGCCT
>JBAVNO010000143.1:0-3152 GCA_049691095.1 Alphaproteobacteria bacterium
CCACCGGCCACGGCTTCAGGATATCGAAAAAGCGGAACAGGATGAAACCGGTGGCGTAGAAGAGGAGGTCGGGCCCGCTCGCCAGCGCCAGCCCCACCATGGTCATGAGCTGGCCCGCGACCTCGTCGATCACCACCCGCCCGGGGTCGTCCTCCCCCAACTCGAGCGCGCCGCAGGCCCAGTACCCGACGGCGAAGGCGGCCAGGGCGGCCAGGATCAGCCCCGGCGCGCCGAATTCCCGGTGCACCAGCCAAGCCAGCGGCAGGGTCGAGAGCGAAGCCCAGCTGCCGGGCGCCAGCGGCAGATTCCCGACCCCGAACCAGGTCGCGATCATGGCAGCGGCGCCCCGGTCGGGTGGCCCGGAGGGCGCAGGCGCGGTCATGGCCCGGTTGCGGGCAGGCGCACGGTGGCCACCGCCTGGGCGACGATGCCCTCGCCCCGGCCGGTGAATCCCATCTGTTCGGTGGTGGTCGCCTTGACGCTGACGCGCTCCCGCGCCAAGCCCAGGATCTCGGCCACCCGCGCCGCCATGGACTCGCGGTGGGGGCCGATGCGCGGCCTCTCGCACACGATGGTGATGTCGAGGTTGAGGACGCGTCCGCCGCGCCCGGCCACCATGTCGGCGGCGTGGCGCAGGAACAAGTGCGAGGGCGCGCCGCGCCATTTCTCGTCGCCGGGGGGGAAGTGCAGGCCGATGTCGCCGGCGCCGATCGCGCCCAGCAGGGCGTCGGTGGCGGCGTGCAGCCCCACGTCGGCGTCGGAATGTCCGGCCAGCGTCTTGTCGAAGGGAAGTTTGATCCCGCACAGCCACAGGTGATCGCCGGGCCCGAACCGATGGGCGTCGATGCCCATGCCGGTGCGAACCTCGCCTTCTAGGGCGGCGCACAGGCGCTCGGCCCGCGCCAGATCGTCCTTGGTGGTGATCTTCAGATTGTCGTCGCTCCCCATCACCAGGGCGACCGCAAGCCCGGCGCGCTCGGCCACGGCGGCATCATCCGTGACGCCCGTTTCCCCGGCCTTTGCCAGCGCCCGGTGCGCCGCCAGGATCTCCGGAAACCGGAATCCCTGGGGAGTCTGCGCCCGCCACAGATTCGCGCGCTCCACCGTCTCGCCGATCGTGCCGCCCGCGGCGCGCTTCAGCGTATCGGTGACCGGCACGCCGGCGATGGCTCCTGGTGCGCCCTGGAGTGCGGAGAGCACGCGGCCGATGGTGCCGTGATCGACCAGCGGGCGGGCGGCGTCGTGGATCAGCACCCGCTCGGGCGCCATGGGTTCCAGCGCCTCGAGCCCGCGCAGCACCGATTGCTGGCGCGTCTCGCCGCCCGAAATCGGCGGCGCGAGAGCGAGCCCGGCGGTGGCGGACTCGAACAGGCCGCGGTCGTCGGGGTTGATGACGGCGGCCACCTTGTCGATGCCGGGGCAGGTGAGGAAGGCGCGCAAGGCGTGGCGCAGCACCGGCTCGCCGGCAAGGGACAGATATTGCTTGGGCAGGGCGCCGCCCAGCCGGTGCCCGCGGCCGGCGGCCACGACGAGAGCCACGTTGCGATGGGCCGCGTTTCCGGGCATTGCGATGTCCGTCAGGATGCTGGTAGCGTCGGCGCACACCCTAGAGGCCCGCGCCCCGGTTGCCAAGTGGGCCGGACCGCGGGAAGAACGGGGCCGCGCCGGCCCGGCATCGCGATGGAACCTCCCGGAATGACCTCGACTCTCGTCTTCAATCTGGCCGCCGTCGTGACGCTCGTGCCGGCGTCGCTGCTGGCGCTCCGCGCCGAGGCCAAACGCGACCAGACGTTCTGGTGGCTCACCGCCGTGGCCACGGTCGGCTCGTGCGCGTGGACGGTGGTCCAGCTCGGCAGCCAATGGAACGCGGGCCTGACGGGGGCCTTGTGGGTCATCGTCGCGGTCACGCTGGTGCTGTTCGTCTTCGTCGCCGGCGGCACCCGCGAGGGATGGCGGCTGGGGCCGCTCCTGTTCCCCTATCTCCTGCTGCTCGGCATCCTGGCGACGATCTGGGAGGCCGCGCCCGCGCAGCCCTTCCTCGCCACCGCGCCGGCGGCGTGGCTGCGGATTCATATCCTGGTCTCGGTTACCGCCTACGGCCTGTTGACGCTGGCGTCGGTGGCGGGCCTCTCCGTGTTCATGCAGGAGCGCGCGCTGAAGCAGAAGCGGCGCCCGCCCTTGGCCGGCGTGCTGCCGTCGATCGCCGACGGCGAGTTCCTGCAGGTGCGGTTGCTCGCTGCCTCGGCGGCGGTGCTGGCGGTGGGGCTGTTGAGCGGGATGGCGACCGAATATTACGAGACCGGTGCCGTGCTCCGGTTCGACCACAAGACGCTGCTGTCGCTGCTCACCTTCGCGGTCATCGTCGGGCTCCTTGCCGCCCACGCCAGGACGGGGGTGAGGGGACGGGGCGCCGCGCGGCTGGTCTTGCTCGCCTATCTGCTCTTGACGCTTGCCTATCCGGGCGTGAAGTTCGTCGCCGACGTCCTGCTTGGCCGTTGAATTCCAAACGCAATCCTGCGTTCGAGCCGCGCGCCTCCACGAATCTCGATTGAAACGCCGCGGCTTCCGGCATAGATTGCCCAAAGTGTAATCAGGTCATGATAGAAGCCTTAAAAACGGGCATCCAGGTTGGACCGGTCCGGCTGGAGAACAACGTTCTCCTGGCGCCGATGTCGGGCGTCTCGGACCTGCCGTTCCGCCGTCTGGTGAAGCGAAGCGGCGCCGCCCTGGTGGTCTCGGAGATGATCGCCAGCCAGGCCATGATTCGCCGCAACGCCCGCACCCTGAAGATGAGCGCCCATTGCGCCGAGGAATTCCCGATGGCGGTGCAGCTCGCCGGCTGCGAACCCGAGGTGATGGCCGAGGCCGCGGCCCTGAACCAGGACCGGGGCGCGGCCATCATCGACATCAACATGGGCTGCCCGGTGAAGAAGGTGGTGAACGGCTATGCCGGCTCCGCCCTCATGCGCGACGAGACCGCGGCGGCCAAGATCCTGGAGGCGACCGTGAAGGCGGTCTCGATCCCCGTGACCTTGAAGATGCGCACCGGCTGGGACGGGGACAACCGCAACGCGCCGCTTCTGGCCCGGGTCGCGGAGGCGTGCGGCATCACGATGCTCACGGTGCACGGACGCACGCGCTGTCAGATGTAT
>JBAVNO010000144.1:0-1559 GCA_049691095.1 Alphaproteobacteria bacterium
AGGTTGGAGACGCCGCGCCCGATTTCTCGCTTCCCGCCGCCGGCGGCAAGACGCTGTCGCTGAAAAGCCTCAGGGGGCGCACCGTGATCCTCTATTTCTATCCCAAGGACGACACGCCGGGCTGCACGGCGGAGGCCTGCGGATTCCGCGATGCGCTTAGCTCCTTCACCAAGAGCGGCGCCGAGGTAATCGGCGTGTCGCGGGATTCGCCCGCCAGCCACGACAAGTTCAAGCGCAAATACGAACTGCCCTTCCACCTCGTGTCGGACGAGGACGGCAAGGTGTGCGAGGCCTACGGCGTGTGGGTGGAGAAGAGTATGTACGGGCGCAAGTATATGGGCATCGAACGCGCGACCTTCCTCATCGACGCGAAGGGCAAGCTCCGCCACATCTGGCGCAAGGTGAAGGTGAAGGGCCACGTCGAGGAGGTGCTGGAGGCCGCGAAGGGATAGGGAGGGGAGCGGCGGTAGCGGAGGCCCGCGCCGCGCAACGGCTTCGCCCGATGGCGGCGATCGGCGGGCTTTGCAATCCGATCAAGGCCGGGAAATAAAGCGCCGCCGTCCGAATCCGAGCCCCAGCAGCCCAGCCACCAGAAGCGCGGCGGTTCCCGGTTCGGGCACCGGGGCCGGGCCGATGTAGGAGAAGACCTGCCCGGATCGAATTCCGTTGACGAGATCGGTCTGTGCCCCGATCAGCGCGTTGCAGCCGTCGAGCGCCACGGCGAAACCGAAACGATCGTTGGAGTTGGGCGTCGTGTCGTCGACCTCCTGCAGAAATGCACCCGTCTTGGCGTCGTAGAAGAAAGCCGCGCCCAAATCCTTCTGGGACGTCGCCGGACCCTTGTTTCGGAACGGCGCGCCCGCCAGCGCGCAGTTGCCGGACAGCGCGACGTCGTTGCCGAGAAATTCCGCCGTATCGCTCGTGAACGGCGTCGGGATCGCCAGCGTATGCAACAGGTCATATGTGGTGAGGTCGTAGAGGTAGGCGACGCCGTTTTGGAAGCCGTTGACGCCATCGTTTGGGGCGCCGATCAACGCCATGGTGGCCGACAGCGCGATGGCGAAGCCGAAATTGTCATTGTTGCCGAAGACGTTGTTCGTCTCCGGCGTGGGGTTGAGGAAGGTGTGGAGCAATGTCCCGGTATCCGTGTCGAACAGATAAGCGGCGCCCGCATTCGTGTTGGCGGTGTCGTCGTTGATCGTCGAGACGAGGGCACGGTTGCCGAACAGCGCCACATCGAAACCGAAATTGTCGCCGGAGGCCGCCGTCGGGTTCAGAAAGGTTTGGAGGCGCAATCCGGTTGTCGTGTCGTACAGGTACGCTGCGCCCGAGCCGCCCCTGCTGGGCGACCCATTGGCGTCGCCGGTCGCGGAAATCAGCGCGAGGGTGCCCGAGAGCGCGACCGAGTGCCCGAAATTGTCGCCGACCCCCGGCGTCGGATTCGTGAATGTGCGCAACAGCCCGCCCGTCAACGCGTCAAACAGGTATGCGGCGCCGGAGTTGGTCGTGCCTGCATCGTCGGCCTGCGCGCCGATGAGCGCGAGGTTTCCCGACAGCGA
>JBAVNO010000145.1:0-3917 GCA_049691095.1 Alphaproteobacteria bacterium
GGCGCCGGCGGCGCAGCGACGCCGGTTCCGGCCGGGGGTACGGGCTGTGCCGCCGCGGGAGCGGAGATGGCGAGTATGACGACGAGGCTGAGCGCCCGCATCACGGCTCTAACGGCTCGGTCCACTCCCCCCTCCTAATGGCGCGCCGTCAGGTCACGAGCCCCTTGAGAAACTCGAACACCTTCAGATGCACCAAGTCGTTCCAGGTTGCGAACACCATGAGCCCCACGACCAGGGCTAGGCCGATTCGCATCCCGTATTCCAGTGCTTTTGGCCCCAGCGGCTTACCACGTATAGCCTCAACCGCGTAGAAAGCCAAATACCCGCCGTCCAGTACCGGGATCGGGAACAAATTGATGAGCCCGAGGTTGATCGACAGCACGGCCAGGAACCAGGCAAGGGACACGAGGCCGAATTGCGCCACCTCGCCGGACATCTGCGCGATTCGCAACGGACCGCCCAGTTCCTCGGTGGTCCGCGCGCCGATGATCATCTGTCCGAGCGCGCCCAGAGTCGATCCGGCCAGAGAGACGGTCTCGTGCGCCGCGCGCCAGACCGCCGTCACGGGGTCGCGCTTCACGTATTGCCGTGCGCCTCCGCCGATCCCGACGAAGCCCAGCCGGTGCAGATTGCCGAAATTGTCCGTCTCTTCCTTGACTCTGGGAGTCACGACGAGGGAAACCTCGGCGCCGTCGCGCAGCACGACGAAATCGAGCGGGATACCGGCGCTGTCGCGCACGATGCGTTGAATGTCCTCGAAGCGGTCGATGGCCGTGCCCCCGACGCGCACGATCCGGTCTCCGGGGCGTATGCCGCCCTCCTCCGCCGCGCTGCCCGGCGTAACCGTGCCGACATCGGAAGGCGTATAGGGTTCGCCCGCGGTCGCGAACAGTCCGGCCAGCACCACGACCGCGAACAGGAAATTCGCGATCGGCCCGGCGGAAACCACGGCCGCGCGCTGGCCCAGCGTCTTGTGATGAAAGGAAACCCGCTGCTCGTCCGATGTAAGCGGACGCGGCGCACCGCTTTCATCCACGTCGCCGCTCTCGCCGAACATCTTCACGTAACCGCCGAGCGGAACGAGGCTCACCTTCCAGCGCGTATTCGCGGAATCGGTCCAACCGAACATCTCCCTCCCGAATCCGATCGAGAACACCTCGACGCGCACGCCGCAGCGCCGCGCGACCAGGTAATGTCCGAGCTCATGGACGAACACCAGGATGGTGAGGACGACGACGAAGGGGACGAGGTAGGACCAGACCCCGTGAAGAAGTTCCATGAACGAGATTCCGTTTGTCAGGCGTATGAAACCGGGGCGGACTTGGCGACTTCCTCGCCCGCGACCCGCCGCGCGGCGGAATCGATCTCGAGGACATCGGCGACGGTCGCGATGGAGGCGCTCTGCACCGTCTCCAACGTTTTCTCCACGATACGGGCGATATCGAGGAATCCGACGCGCCGCGCCAAAAACGCCGCCACCGCGACTTCGTTCGCGGCGTTAAGGATTGTAGGGGCGCCACCCTCGGTTTTCAAGGCTTCCCGGGCCAGCCTAAGTGCCGGGAATCGCCGCAAATCCGGCGCTTCGAACGTGAGCTTGCCAAGGCTGGCCAGATCGAGCCGCTTGACCGGCGCGCTCATGCGGCCCGGCCATCCCAGCGCATAGGCGATGGGGGTGCGCATATCGGGGGAGCCCATCTGCGCCAGCACCGATCCGTCGACATAGGCGACGCAGCTGTGAATGACCGATTGCGGGTGCACCAGGACCTCGATGAGGTCCGGTGGCATCGCGAACAGATAGTGGGCCTCGATCACCTCCAGGCCCTTGTTCATCATGGTCGCGGAATCGACCGAGATCTTCGCCCCCATGTCCCAGTTCGGGTGCGCGACCGCCTGCTCCGGCGTGACCGCGGCCATGTCCTCGAGGGTCATGGTGCGGAACGGCCCGCCCGAGGCGGTGAGGATGATTCGCTCCACCGCGTCGGCACGGTCGAAATCGAACACCTGGAAGATCGCGCTGTGTTCGGAATCGACGGGGATCAGCCGCGCGCCGCTCCGTGCCACCTCGGAGGTGACGAGATCGCCGGCGCACACCAGCGACTCCTTGTTGGCCAGCGCCACGATGGCGCCGCGGCGCACCGCGGCCAGGGTCGATTTGAGGCCGGCCGCGCCGACGATGGCCGCCATCACCCATTCCGCCGGCCGCTCGGCGGCCTCGATCAGGCCCTTGTCGCCCGCGGCCGCCTCGATGCCGGTGCCCGAAAGCGCGGCGCGAAGCTCGGCGTAGCGCGACTCGTCGGCAATGACGGCGAGGCGCGGGCGCAAGCGCCGCGCCTGCTCGGCCAGCAGCTTCACGTTGGTGCGGGCCGACAGGGCCTCGACCACGAAGCGCCCCGGATGGCGTTCGATGATGTCGACGGTGTTGCAGCCCACCGACCCGGTCGAACCCAGAATCGTCACCCGCCGGGGCCGGAGCCCCACCGCCGCTTCGGTCGCCGTCACCGCCATGGAAATATCGTCCCCTCACTCAGATACAGCGCCAGCGCCGCGCACGGCGCCGCGATCAACAGGCCGTCGACGCGGTCGAACAGTCCCCCATGGCCGGGGATGATATGGCTCATGTCCTTCACGCCGAAATGCCTTTTGACGGCTGACTCCATCAAGTCCCCGGCCTCGGCCGCGACGGCCAGGCCGGCCCCTGCCGCCACAATACCAAACGGGACGCCGGTCGCCCATGCCGCCAGTGCCGACACCAGGGCGGCGGCCGCGATCCCGCCCACGACGCCGGCCCAGGTCTTCTTGGGGCTGATGCGGGGCGCAAACCGGGGCCCGCCGAGGGCGCGTCCGGCCAGATAGGCCCCGATGTCGGTCGCCCACACCACCCCGAAAAGCCACAGTACCACGGCCCGCCCGGCATCCGTTTCCGCCCTGAGCCACAACAGCGCCAGCGCCGGCAGGCCGATGTAGAGGACGCCTGCGGCCAGCCACCCCGGCTGCCGGGCCCCTACCAAGCGCCCCGCCGCCAGCACCACCAAGGCGCCCAGAGCGATCGCCGCCACCGCCACCACCGCGGCCCCGGGGGCAAGAGCATCGATGGCGACCGGCCCCGCCACGGCCGGGAACAGGAGCCAGGCGGGACCCGCAAGCCTGGCCCCGCCGCACAGGCTTCCCCATTCGAAGGCCAGGACCAGGGCCCCCGACAGGATCAGCACGGTGAAATAAGGAGGCCCGAAATATGCCGCCGCCAGTGCGGCCGGGGCCAGCACGGCGGTCGACAGAATCCGGCGCGGCAATTCGCCGAAGCCACTACCGCGCACCGGCGGCGCCGTAGCGTCGTTCACGCCGGTGAAACTCCCTGATGGCATCTTCCAGATCCTGTTTGCCGAAATCGGGCCACAGCGTGTCGGTGAAAACCAGCTCCGAGTAGGCGGACTGCCACAACAGGAAATTGCTCAGCCGCTTTTCCCCGCTGGTGCGGATGAACAGGTCGGGGTCGGGCATGCCGGCGGTGGCGAGATAGGCGGCGAATGTTTCTTCCCCGATGCGATCGGCCTCGAAGACGCCCGCGGCCACGTCGCGGCAGATGCGGCGCACCGCCGCGACGATTTCCGCGCGCGCGCCGTAGCTGAGCGCGACCGTGAGAGTGAGCGCGGCGTTGTCCCGGGTCTGGTCCTCGGCGTTCTCGATCAGCGAGACGATGTCGCGGGCAAGCCTGGAGCGGTCGCCGATGATGCGGAGCCGGACTCCATTCTTGTGCAGATCGGCGATCTCGCTGCGCAGATAAAGCCGGAGCAGGCCCATGAGGTCATCGACCTCGGAAATCGGCCGCTTCCAATTCTCGGACGAGAATCCGAACAGCGTCAGGTAGGAAATGCCGAGCTCGACGGCGCCCTTGACCACGGCGCGAACGGCCTCGGCGC
>JBAVNO010000146.1:0-14176 GCA_049691095.1 Alphaproteobacteria bacterium
CGACGGCGCCGAAGCGATGGTTACCGACTCGCCGTGGCAGCGCCAGGCCATCGCCGCCATCGTCGGCGACCTGTACGGACATCAGCGAGACCTGACCACCGCCGTGCTCGCGAGCGCAGGCGAAAAGGCCGGGCCGGATGCAATGATCGAAAAGTGGTCCATGGCGCACCGCCAGGTGGTCGAACGCACCGACCGGTTGCTGGCCGACATCAAGAGCGCGCCCGGCCTCGATTTGTCGATGCTGGCGGTGGCGAACCGCCAGATCCGCTCCTTGACCGGGTCGTGACAAAGATCGGCGGAGGCCGGCCGGCGACGGCCAAGCCTGGCATCATCGCATGGTGCTTCTACGACTGGGCCAATTCCGCCTTTCCGGCGGTGATCAGCACCTTCGTATTCTCGACCTATTTCACCCAGGCGGTGGCCGAGAACCCCACCATCGGCACCGCGCAGTGGAGCTGGGCGATCACCGCGTCGGCCCTGTTCGTGGCGGCGTTGGGCCCGGTGCTGGGCGCCATCTCCGATGCCGCGGGTCCGCGAAAGCCGTGGCTGCTGGGCTTCACGCTGGTCTCGGCCGTTGCGTGCGGCCTGATGTGGTTCGTCCATCCCCATCCCTACGACGTGGTGCTGGCGCTGGCGCTTTATGCGGTCGCGAACGCCGCCTTCGAGTTCGGCACCGTCTTCTACAACGCCATGCTCGCCGACATCGCGCCGCCGTCCTGGATCGGGCGAATCTCGGGCTGGGGATGGGGGCTGGGCTACGCCGGAGGGCTGGCGTGCCTGGTCGTTGTGCTGGTCCTGTTCGTGCAGGCGGAGTCGCCCGCGCTCGGGCTCGAGCGCGCCGAGGCCGAGCATGTGCGCGTGGTCGGCCCGCTCGCGGGTGTTTGGTATTTCCTGTTCGCCCTGCCGCTGTTCCTGTTCACGCCGGACATCGCATCCAAGGGCTTGCGGCTGAAACGGGCGATCCGCGAAGGCTCGGCCTCGCTGTGGCGCAGCCTGCGCCACATCCGCGAACACGGGAACGTCGTCCGCTACCTCATCGCCCACATGATCTACACCGACGGTCTCAACACCCTGTTCGCGTTCGGGGGCATCTTCGCGGCGGGAAGCTTCGGCATGACCATCGAGGAGGTGACGATGTTCGGCATCGCGCTCAATGTCACCGCCGGGCTCGGGGCCGCCGCCTTCGCCTGGATCGACGACTGGATCGGCGCCAAGCGCACCATCGCGCTGGCGCTGGTGGGCCTGACGCTGGTGGGCGGGACGCTGCTGCTCGTCACCGGCAAGGCGGCCTTCTGGGTGCTCGCGCTGTTGCTCGGCGTGTTCTTCGGTCCGGCCCAGGCGGCGAGCCGCTCGCTCATGGCGCGCTTGGCGCCGGCACAGCTTCGCACCGAGATGTTCGGGCTTTTCGCCATGTCCGGCAAGGCGACGTCCTTCGTCGGGCCGTTCGTGCTCGGCTGGGTGACGCTCGTCTTCGACAGCCAGCGCGTGGGCATGGCGACGGTGCTCGTGTTCTTCGTTGTCGGCCTGGGGATCTTGATCGGCGTGCGCGAACCGCGGCTGCAACCGGACTAGTGCCGGAAATGCCGCACGCCGGTGAAGACCATGGCGAGCCCGCGTGCATCGGCGGCCTCGATCACCTCGTCGTCGCGCATGGACCCGCCGGGCTGGATCACGGCCGTGGCGCCCGCCTCGGCAACGGCGATCAACCCGTCGGCGAACGGGAAGAAGGCGTCGGACGCCGCCACGGCCCCTTGGGTGCGGGGCTTGCTCTCGCCCGCGGCCTGGCCCGCCTCGGCGGCCTTGATGGCGGCGATGCGCACCGAATCGACCCGGCTCATTTGCCCGGCGCCGACACCCACGGTGGCCCGCTCGCGGGCAAAGACGATGGCGTTCGATTTCACGTGCTTGGCCACGGTGAAGGCGAACAGAAGGTCGGCCAGTTCCTGCGCGCTGGGCGCGCGCTTGGTCACGGTCTTGACGTCGCCCGCCTGCGTGCGTCCGGTGTCGCGGGTCTGAACCAGAAGGCCGCCCGCGACCGAGCGGATCAATAGGCCCGTCTGCGCGGGGGCCGGCAGGCCACCGGCCTGCAGCAGGCGCAGGTTCGGCTTGGGGGCAAAGGCCTCGCGCGCGGCCGCCTCCACTTCGGGCGCGATCACGACCTCGGTGAACAGCTTCGCCACCTCGGCGGCGGTGCCCGCATCGAGAGGCCGGTTGAAGGCGACGATGCCGCCGAAGGCGCTGACCGGGTCGCACGCGAGCGCCTTGCGATAGGCGTCCGTAAGGGTCGCGCCGACGGCGACGCCGCAGGGATTGGCGTGCTTGATGATGGCGCAGGCGGGTTGCTCGAATTCCGCCACCAGCTCGAAGGCGGCGTCGGTGTCGTTCAGATTGTTGTAGCTCAGCTCCTTGCCCTGGAGCTGGACCGCGGTGGCGATGCCGAACCGCGGTTCGGCGGTGGCGTAGAACGCCGCGCTTTGGTGCGGGTTCTCGCCGTAGCGCAGGACTTGCTGGCGCGTACCGGCCACCACGAGGCGGTGCGGAAAAACCTCGCCCAGCCCCTGCGCGAACCAGTTTGCGATGGCGGCGTCATAGGCGGCGGTGCGCGCGAAGGCGTTGGCGGCCAATCTGCGGCGCAGCGCCAGCGTGGTGCAGCCGCCGTTGGCCTCCATCTCGGCCATGATCAGGGGATAGTCGGCGGGATTCACCGCGACGGTCACGAAATCGTGGTTCTTGGCCGCCGCGCGGATGAGTGAGGGACCGCCGATGTCGATGTTCTCGACGCACGCGTCGAAGCGGGCGCCGCGCGCCACCGTGGCCTCGAAAGGATAAAGATTGACCGCCACCAAATCGATCGGCGCGATCCCGTGGGTCTTCATCGCCGCGAGGTGGCCCGTGTCGTCGCGCCGCGCAAGGATGCCGCCGTGAACCTTGGGGTGAAGCGTCTTCACCCTGCCGTCCATGATCTCCGGGCTTCCGGTATGGGCCGACACCTCCTTGACGGGAACGCCCGCGGCGCGCAGCGCCTGCGCGGATCCGCCGGTGGAGAGGATCTCGACCCCGTGCCCGGCCAGGAACGTCCCGAATTCGGCCAGGCCGGTCTTGTCGGAAACGGAGATCAGCGCGCGGGATATGGGGTTGGGCGTCGGTTCGGTCATGGCCTCGGTCTTGCCGCCTGGCGCGGCGCTGAAGCGGCTTGCGGCGCCGTAGCCACGGGAGTCGGAAACGCGCGGGCCTTCGCCTCGCGGCCGTCAGATCGCCGAGACGGACTTTCGGACTGGCGCACCGGCCTGCGCATGGCGGCGGTATTCCGGCACGAAACGGGAGAGCAGCGCAAGGGTCTGTTCGTCGCGCCCTTGGGCGGCCGCTTCGGCCAGCTCGTCGATGGCGCGGCTGAGCACCGCGAGGTCGGCGGTCCGGGGCGCCGCCAGCAAGATTCCCCTGACGTCGGTGGGCCGCGCCTGCTCGGCATCGTGGAACAGGGTCTCGTGCAGCTTTTCCCCGGGACGTAGGCCGGTAATGACCACCGGCACGTCCGTTTCGGGCCGGAGCCCGGCGAGCCGGATCATCTGGCGGGCGAGATCGAGGATGCGCACCGGCTCGCCCATGTCGAGAACGAAGATGCCGCCCTCCGCGGAATGGTCGCGGGCCCCGAGTGCGGAAGCCTGGAGCACGAGCTCGACGGCCTCGCGCACGGTCATGAAGTAGCGCGTCATCTCGGGATGGGTGACGGTGAGCGGCCCGCCCTTTTCGAGCTGGTGCTGGAACAGCGGCACCACCGAGCCGGTCGAGCCCAGCACGTTCCCGAAGCGAACGGTGAGGAACCGGGTCGCGGGACGGGCGCGCGAGCGTCCGGCCTCGGCCGCCGCCAGATCGCGCGCCTGGCAATAGCTTTCCGCCAGCCGCTTGGTCGCGCCCATGACGTTGGTGGGGTTGACGGCCTTGTCGGTGGAAATGAGAACCATGATGCGGACACCGCAGCGCTCGCAGGCGTCGGCGACGTTCCGCGTGCCGACGACGTTGGTGAGCACGCCTTCCTGGGGATTGTCCTCGACCAAAGGAAGGTGCTTCAACGCCGCGGCGTGGAAAACGAGCTCGGGGCGCTGGGCGGCCACGACGGAATCGAGCCTGGTGCGGTTGCGCACGTCGGCAAGCACCGTGGTGTGCGGAAGCTCGGGGTGCCGCTCGGAAAGCTCGCGCTCGATCGAGTAGAGCTGGAATTCGCCGTTGTCGAGCAGCGTCAGATGCGAAGGCCCGAAATCGGATATCTGCCGCACGAGCTCCGAACCGATGGTGCCGCCCGCGCCCGTGACCATGACCCGCCGGCCGGCAATGAGCGCGCCCATGGACTCGCGGTCCAGCACGGTCTGCGGGCGGCCGAGAAGATCCTCGATGTCGATGGGACGGATGTCGAGTTTTTCCAGGGTCCCGCTCTTGAAGTCGGTCAGCCGCGGAAGCCGCGACAGCGCGATGCCCAGCTTCTCTGCGGCCTCCAGCAGATCGCGGACCTTGGTGCCCTCGATGCGGTCGCTGGTGATGATCATGCGCTGCGGCGCGTCGCCCCGTGCCCGAAGGGCCTCGACCACCTCGGGGACGTCGCCGAAGCCGCCCAAGACCTCGATGCCGTGGATGTGGCGGCCGACCCGGGTCTCCTTCTCGCCCACGATCCCGACCACCCGGTAATTGGCGGACGGGTCGCGCCGCATCTCGCGGATGAACAGCTCCGCCCCGTCGCCGGAGCCCAGCAACAGCACCGGAACCCGCGGCCGACCCTCGCGCGCGAGCACGAAGCGGAACCCTCGATCCTTGAGGACGCGATAGGCGAAACGCGGGGCGCCCAGAAGCGTCATCAACACGAACCAATTGATGATCAGGGCCGAGCGCGGAAAGTCCTCGAGGCGGGTGGCGATGAAATGCAGCGACAGGAAGACCAGAATCGTCAGCGTCACGGCCCGGGTGATGGCCATGAGATCGTTGAGAGACGCGTACCGCCACACGCCGCGATAGAGCCCGGTCCACCAGAACACGCACGCGGCTACCACCATGAACAACAGCGTGCCCTGAAGGAGAAACACCGGCGAGTAATAGAACATCGCGTCGCCGACCCTGAGATGCAGGGACAGAAGGTAGGACGCGCCCGCCATCACGATGTCGTGGGCGTACACGAGATGGGCGCGGCCGAAACGGCGGATTCTCAAGGCCATGTGCCGGTCTCCTTGGCGCCGGAAAATACCACAGGCGCCCGTCCCCGCCCAGGTCCGCAAACGACCGCCGGCAAGGGCCACCGGTGACGGCCGGGCCCCGTCGACCGGCGCGCCGAGGCTAGGCCGCGGGCCGGCCGCGTGCCTTATCGGCGAACCAGCGGGCGGTCTCGGCCAAGCCCTGGTCCACGCCGAAGGGGGGCCGCCAGCCGAGCTCGGAGCGTATCTTCGAGATGTCCGCGGTCAGCGACCCGGCGAGGCGCTCGATGGCCTCCGAACGCCCGGCCAGGCTGCCTATGAGACGAAGGACGGGCACCGGCACGCGGATGAGGCATGCGCGGGTGCCGAGCGCGCGGGCCAGGCGGCGCACCAGCTCCGGCGTCGAAAGGTCCTCGCCGTCGGAAACCATGAACCGCTTGCCGGGCGCGCGCCCATGGACCAGGGCCTGGCCGACCGCATCGGCGAGATTGCCGGCGTAAATGAGGCTGCGCCGGTTTTCGATCGCGCCCAGCGGCAGGGGCCAGCCACGCGCCACCGCCTTCAGAAGGGTCAGGAAATTTCCCTTCACGCCGGGACCGTAAACGAGCGGTGCGCGCAGCACCACGGCCCGCTCCCGCATCCCTTCGACCTCGGCGATGGCCTGCTCCGCGTCCCGTTTCGACCGCGCATAGGCATCGCGGGGCGCGGGCGGGTCGTCCTCGCGGAAAGGAATGCCGCTTGTGTGCTCGCCGTTGACCTTGATCGTGCTCAGGAAAACGAAGCGGGAGACGCCCGCTTGGGCCGCCTGCTCCACCAGCCGCCGGGTGCCCTCGACGTTGATGCGCCGGTAGAGCGCAAGGGGATCGGCCGCGCTCTCGCGCATGACGTGGACGCGGGCCGCGAGGTGGACGACGGCGTCGGTGTCCGCAAGCGCCGCGCGCCAATCGGTCTCGGGGCCGATCTCGCCCACGGAAATGCATCGGATGGCGGCGGCGAAATCGCCACTCCCGCGCACGGCGGCGGTGACGCCGAATCCGCGCGCGCACAACGCGGCGCAGGTAACGCGGCCGACGAACCCGTCGGCTCCCGTGACGAGGACGCGGGTCAACCGGCGGAATCCGTGTCGCCGGCGCGGGACGCGGCGAAGACGCCGCGGCTCCCCAGGAAGGCCAGCAGCACCGTCACCACCACGCAGGCTCCGGCGAGTGCGGCAAACAGCCGGCCGGAGGCGGCGGCAACGGCCAACGCGATGAGGGCGGCGTTGGCGGCCAGCACCGCTCCCGCGACCTGCCCATGACGCAATCCGGGGCGCCGTCCGCCCCGCGTGGCCCGCTGATAGAAGTGCTGGGTGTGGGCGACCCAGACGCGCTCGCGGGCGATCATGCGGCGCACGAGCGTGATGGTCGCGTCGGCAAGGTAATAGAGCGGCAAGATCAGGGCCACGGCCCAGGCGCCCGTGGCGGCGGCGCTGAGCAGAAGCCAGCCGAGCAGGAATCCGAGCGGCACGCTGCCCACGTCGCCCAGGAACACCCGGGCCGGCTCCCAGTTCCACCACAGGTACGCCGCCGCCGCCGCCGCCAGTATCAAACCGTAAAGGCCGATCGCGTGCGCCGTCCCAAAGGCTCCCGGCACCAGAGCCGCGACCGCGAACAACCCCGCCCCGATCGAGGCGGTCTCGCTTCCGGCGATGCCGTCGATCCCATCCATGAAGTTGAAGAGGTTGATGAACCAGATCCAGGCCACACCCGCCGCCAGGCGGTCGAGTCCCGGCGGCAGCAGTCCCTGGAACACCAGCGCGTCGTCGGTGAATCCGACCAGCGCGAACGCCACCGCGGCCGCCTGGGCAGCCAGCCGAACGCCGGGCGTCAGGCCCTTGACGTCGTCCCAAAATGACACGGCGGCGAGCATGAGCGCGGCCCCCAGCACGGCATAAACCGGCGCCGCTGCATCGCGCGTGGCCAGGGCAATCAGCGCGAAGGCCGGCAACAGAACGACAAGAATGCCGATGCCGCCGCCCCTAGGCGTGGGCATAGCATGGCTGCTGCGGTCGTTGGGGTGATCGAGGATGGCGCGGCGGCGCAAGACGGAGGTGACGGCCCCGACTGCAACCAGCGTGGCCGCGTAAACGGCCAGGAATACGATGGTGAAGGCGAGCCAACCCATGGGACAGGTTATAGCGCGGCGGTCCCCGCCCGGCAAAAGCGCCGATTGGGCATGGAGGCCCCGGCCTTCCAAACCGCCCGAGATTGACAAAACGGGGGGCCAAGGCTAGTGGTCCATGGCCTCGCGCTCGTAGGGATTGGAGCCGCCCCCCTTGCAGATTTCCATCATCGGTCTCGGTTACGTGGGCCTGCCGCTTGCGGTGGGCCTGGCGCGGCGTTACGGCGTCGTCGGCTTCGACATCAGCGCCGAGCGGGTGGAGGAGCTGAAATCGGGAATCGACCGCACCGGCGAGGTGGACTCGGCGGACCTTCGCGAAAGCAAGCTGAAGCTCACCGCGCGGCCGAGCGACATCAAGGGCTCGGACATCTTCATCGTCACCGTGCCGACGCCGGTGGACGATGCCAACCGGCCCGACCTGTCGCTGGTGCTTTCGGCCTGCGAAACCGTCGGGGGCGCGCTTGGGAAAGGCGCGACCGTCGTGTTCGAGAGCACGGTCTATCCCGGCGTCACCGAGGACATCTGCGGCCCGGCGCTGGAGAAAGCCTCCGGCCTCGAATGCGGCCGCGACTTCTTCCTCGGCTATTCGCCCGAGCGGATCAATCCCGGCGACCGCGTGCATACGCTCGCGAAGATCACCAAGGTGGTGGCGGGCCAAACGCCGGCGGTGGCCGAGCAGCTCGCCGCCGTCTACGGCTCCGTGACCGAAGGCGGCGTGTTCGTGGCGCGCAATATCCGCACCGCCGAGGCCGCCAAGGTCATCGAGAACGCCCAGCGCGACATCAACATCGCCTTCATCAACGAGGTCACGCAGATCTTCCAGAAGATCGGCATTTCCGCCTACGACGTGCTGGAAGCCGCGAAGACGAAGTGGAACTTCCTCGATTTCCGTCCCGGTCTGGTGGGCGGGCACTGCATCGGGGTCGATCCGTTCTATCTCGCCCACTGCGCGCAGAAGGTGAGCCACAATCCGGAAATCATCCTGGCCGGACGGCGCATCAACGACGGCATGGGCACCTACATCGCGGAACGGATCGCCAAGCTGCTCGCCAATCCCGATCCGGGCCGCAAGGAGATCCTCGTTCTCGGCCTGACGTTTAAGGAGAACGTGCCCGATCTGCGCAACTCCAAGGTCGTGGACGTGATCACCGGTTTGCGGCTCTACGGCCACCACGTGACGGTTCACGATTCCTTCGCCGATCCGCGCGAGGCCAAGGCCCATTATGGGATCGAGCTGACGCCCCACCTTCCCGGCGACCGCAAGTTCGATTGCCTGGTGGGGGCGGTGGCGCACCGCGATTATTGCGCGTTCACGACCGAGACCATTGCGGGTCTCGTCAAGCCCGGCGGACTGGTGGCCGACGTCAAGGGGATGTGGCGGAAGCTCGTGCTGCCCAAGTCGGTCCAGCGCTGGGAACTCTAAGGCTCCCCGGCGTTACGCCCCTCACCCCTTCTCGGAAACGCGCGTGAACGCCCATTTCACCCGCGCCGTCTTGCCCGGCGCCGCCCAGCCCGACAGCACGATCTGCTCGGATCGGCGCATCTCGTCGCCCGCGGCGCCGAGGTAGACGCTTTCCTCCAGACTGAGTCTTGCGCCCGACGCCCGCAGACGCCACCCCGCCCCCGAGGGAAGCCGCAACAGGACGGCCGCGCCGTTCTGGATCAGGGACGCCTGGACCGCGGGATGAAGATGGAAGCGCACGGCGAACGGCAAGCCCCGCTCTTCCTCGCGCCCGGCGGTCTTCGAATCCTCACCGTCCGGCCTGTCCCGGGGGACGATCTTTCCGTGAACGACCGGAACCAGGCTGTCCTCGCCGCGGAAATCCTCGCCGCCCGCGGCCAGGAACAGGCGGCGCTTGTGAAAGGCGCCGAGCCGCGGGACGTACCCGTCGTGGCTTGCCTCGATCAGGACATTGCCGTCGCCCTCTTCGCGCCTGCAGGTGACCGTCTTGGGTCCGAACTCGAGTTTCCCTTCGTCGTCGAAGGCGGCGGAACTGGTATCCGCCAGAGTCAGCGTCGAATGCGCCGCCGTCATCCGCTGGGCCCGCCGCCAGGCAAGGCTGCCGCCGTGATGGGCGCCGCAGTTCACGATCATGCGCTCCTTGCCGGCGCTCATCTCGAAGCTGAGCGTTCCGGCGTGGGCCCGGTCCTCGATGTCGAAGGCGCGCGATATCGCGGCCGGCACGCCGGTATCGGCGATCACCAGGGTGCGGCCGGACTGGAGCCGCTGGAAGCCGATGTGCGGCATCGAGGCCAACGGTTTGCCGCGCGCGTCGGCGCGCGTCAGGACCGTGTCGATGAGCCAGGGTTCCTCCTCGCGGCTGTCGTTGAACAGGGCGAGCGCCCCGTCGCCGTGACGGAAGAAACGCAGTGCGGGGGCCATGCGGTCGATGGCGGCCTGCAGCGCGTCGGGTACCGGCCGCCGCGCCGCCGTGAGCGTGGTGCGGACGTCGACCAGATCGCGCAGCACCGAGAGCTGCGCCGACGGGCTGCGCTCGAAATGGCCGCCGTCGCCGCGGATCTGCCGCGGCAATTCGTGGTCCAGGATCTTGAGCGCGATGGAGAGCCACGATTCGCGGCCGGGAAGGCACGCGCCCGCGTAGACGAGGCCCTTGGTCGCGGTCAGCAAAGGTGCGCCATCGAGGTCGCCGGGAAGCGAGCGCGAGAGGTGGCGCACCTGACCCGTCAGGCTCGCCATCACCCGGGCGCGAAACGAGTCGTCGCCGCTGGCGCAGAAGAAATCGTATTGCCCGAGCCAGGCCACGACCCGGCGTCCCAGCACGTCGCCCCTCCACGCGGTCCGGCTCCACCGCGCGTTGTGATCGATCCAGTCCGAGACCAGTTTGCGCGCCCGCTGGCGCGCGGCGTCGTTCCCGACCATGTGGAGGTCGGCGATCCACCCGAAGCCGTGGAACTGTTCGTCCCAGTGGCGGCCATGGGGCGACTCCCACAAGGCGGCGTCGCCCGTGACCCGTTCGTCGCCGAAGTCGAACTCGCCCTGCAGGATGGCGCTGCCGCGCGCCGCCACGCCGGGCCAGGGATCGGGCGGGACGACGGCGAGTCCGCGGGGCGTCGGCCCCATGAGCGTGTAGGGATAGACGGGGAGCGCGAACACGAGATCGCGGACGTTGGCGATCACGCGGCCCGGCGCCAGCCGCGAAAGCCGGCGGCGCAACGTCTGCCCGAGCACGGTCGATCTCATTGCGCCCCCGTTTCGGTGCGCCTTCCGGCTGGCGAGAGCGGGCTCGAAAGGGCGGGATGATCTGGTAACAGCTTAGCTTTGACGCCGCAAGCGGGCGGCGTAGAACCCGTCCAGTCCGCCGGGCTTTCCGCCGGCGGCCGATTCGGCGCCGCCCAGGTGACAGGGAAGCGTGCGCAGGTCGCCCTCGGCGGTGAGCAGCTCCGCCAGTCCCCCGACCTCGTGACTTACGATCGGCACGCGCGCGAGAGGCGCGCCGCGTTGCAAGAGCGCGGCGACACGTTCGGGCCCTTCCTCCGGCTGCAAGGAGCAGGTGCAGAATACGAGGACGCCGCCCGGGGCCAGCATCTCGACCGCGGCGCCCAGCAGCCCGTCCTGGATCGCGGTGAGCCGCGTCACGTCGCTCGGGCCCTTCAGGCGCGCCACGTCGGGGTGGCGCCTGATGGCGCCGGTCGCGGTGCACGGCGCATCGAGCAGCACGAAGGGCGCCGGTTCCTTCGGGCGCCAGCCGCGGACATCGGCCAGCACCAGCTCGGCCGCAAGCCCGAGCCGCGACAGATTCCGGGCCACCAGGTCGAGCCGCGGCTTCGAGGAATCCACGGCCGTGACCCGGGCCCCACGGGCGGCAAGCTGGGCGGTCTTGCCTCCCGGCGCGGCGCAAAGGTCCACCACGGTGCGATCGCGCACCTCGCCCAGGAGCGTGGCCGGAATGGCCGCCGCCGCGTCCTGCACCCACCATGCGCCTTCGGCGAATCCGGGAAGCTCGGTCACGAGACCGCCGCCCCCGTGGGCGCCACCGGGCCGCCGCAGCGTCCCCGTGGGCAATGTTACGGCCCCCAGCGCCGCGGCCCAGGTCTCGGCGTCGCCTTTGACCGTGATGTCGAGGGGCGGGTCGGCCAGATGCGCGGCGGCGATGGCACGGGCCATATCCGCGCCGTAGGCGGCGACCCACGATTCCCAAAGCCAGTCCGGCGTGTTCAGCCGCGGCGCGTCCTGGCCGGCCAGGAGTTCGGGTCCTTCGCGGACCAGGCGCCGCATCACGGCGTTCACCAGCCCCTTGAAGGCGGGTTGACGGGT
Source organism: Alphaproteobacteria bacterium (assembly GCA_049691095.1). Lineage (GTDB taxonomy): Bacteria > Pseudomonadota > Alphaproteobacteria > DATDPM01 > DATDPM01 > JBAVNO01. The sequence goes on from JBAVNO010000146.1 coordinate 11,614, forward strand.
TTCCTCCGCCAGCCGGACCGAGGTGTCCACCGCGGCATGGGCGGGCGTTTCCAGGAACAGCAATTGCGCCGCGCCAAGCCGCAGCACGTCGTGCACCGTCGAGGCGGTGCGCGGCAGCGGGCGCTCGAGGCAATGGGCGATCAGGGCGTCGATCTGGCCCAGGCGGCGCACCACCGTGGTGGCGAGTAGCTGGGCGAACGCCCGGTCGCGGGGCGCAAGCGCGGCATACCCGCCGGCCGCCGCCAGCGATTCATCGAGCGCCCGGCGGCGGCGCAGGCAGGATTCAAGACCCGCGAGCGCGACCGCCCGGGCCGAGATTTGGCGCGTGCTCATCGGACCCGTTTAACGGAAATGCGGGGTTTGCGGAAGGACGCGGCAAAGCGCGCGGCCTTCCTCCGGCGCAAACGGCCCGAACTGGTCGGATGCCGTCTAGCCCCAGGGGCCCGCGCCGGTGCCGCTCATGGCCGCGAGCTCGCGCAGGTGGCGGATGCGGCTCTCGGTCGAGGGATGGGTGGAGAACAGGCTGCCCACGGCGCCGCCGTGCAGCGGATTGACGATGAAGAGATGGGCCGTGGCCGGATTGCGCTCGGCATCCAAATTGTCGATGGCGTGGGCCGCGCGATCGAGCCGGCCCAGGGCGGAGGCGAGCCACAGCGGCCGGCCGGAAATCTCCGCCCCGCCGCGATCGGCCTCGTATTCGCGTCCGCGCGAGATCGCCATCTGCACCAGCACGGCGGCGACAGGGGCCAGGATCATCACCAGGATGACGCCCACGCCGCCCAAGGGATTGTCGCGGTTGTTGCCGAAGAAGAAGGCGAAATTCGCCAGCATCGAGACCGCGCCGGCGATGGTCGCCGTGATCGTCATGGTGAGCGTGTCGCGGTTGCGGATATGGGCGAGTTCGTGGGAGATCACGCCCGCCACCTCTTCCATCGACAGGTTGCGGACCAACCCGCTGGTGACCGCGACCGCGGCGTTCTCGGGGTTGCGGCCGGTGGCGAACGCGTTGGGCTGCGGATTGTCGATGATATAGACCCGCGGCATGGGAAGCCCGGCGCGGCGCGCCAGCGTCGCGACGGTGCCGTAAAGCGCGGGCGCGCTGCGCTCGTCCACCTGCTTGGCGCCGTACATGGACAACAGCACCTTGTCGGAATTCCAATAGGCGAACAGGTTGGTGCCGAGCGCGAACAGGAACGCGATCGCCATGCCGGACTGACCGCCGAGCAGGTATCCGACGGCCAGGAACAGCCCGGTCAGTGCTGCGAGCAGGAGTGCGGTGCGGAAGTAGTTCATGGGTCCTCGAAAATCGTGATCGGGCCCGCGTGGATGCGGGGCCTCCACGTGTCCTGTTACTTGGGTGGTCGGGCTTGCCCGTCAAGACAGGGTGCGGCCCGTCATACGGCGCCTAGCCGCGGATTAGGGCCACGGAATGGGGCCGGGAATTGGGGCCGGGGATTGAGGCGTGCAACCGGCCAATGGCGATGGTATGGGAGGGCATGGCCAAGGACGATTCTTCACGCGGCACCGGCGAAAAGGCGGGCTCGAAGCCCAACCCCGATCCGGCGCCCCTGGCAAATCCTCAGGGCGCGAAACTCAAGGACGTTAAGCTGCAGGCCGCGAAACCGCCGGGCGCGGCGAAGACTCCCGAGATCGGCGGCCCCAAAGGTCCCGAGCCCACCCGCTATGGCGACTGGGAACGGGACGGGCGCTGCGTCGACTTCTGATCGAGGTCCAACGGCCGTTCCTCCGCGGCTGCGGCAAGCGCCTGGTGGGATTCCCGGATGGTTCTTAGGATTATAATCCGTTTTCCCTGTGGCGTTTCCGCCACTATGGGGGCATGATCCTATACGGACGAACGGAAATCGGTACCCAGCGTGGGGCCGGCCCGGGATTACCCCCAACTCGTTGTCCCCATCCCGTTGCCCGCATGCCATGGCACGCCGAGGCCGAAGGCGGTGCGTGGCACCATGACCGTCCGCCCCTGACGCAGGCCCGGACCGGCCGGGCCGGACGGAGGATCGGCGTGCAGATGGAGCCTTTCTCGAATCGGGAGACCAGTGGCCGGCGCAAAACGGCGTTGGGGCGGTGTCGCACGGCCGCCCTGCTCGTAGTCTTGGCCGCGTTCCTTTCGGCGCCGTCGGCGCGGAGCGGGCCCGAGGTCGTTCCCGGTCCGGTGCCGGCGGAGGTGGTGTCGGTGGTGGACGGCGACACGATCGTGGTGCGGGCGAAGATCTGGCTCGGCCAACAGGTCGAGACCCGGGTACGCATGGCGGGCGTCGACGCGCCGGAGCTGAAGGGCCGCTGTCCCCGCGAACGGGAGCTCGCGGCTGCGGCCCGCGATCTCGTGCAGACGAAGATCGGGGGTGCGAAGGTTTGGCTCCGCGACGTCCGTTACGACAAGTACGGCTCCCGCGTCCTTGCCCGCGTCGAGGACGAATCGGGCGAAGACCTGGCGTCGGTCCTGAGCCGCGCCGGCCTGGCTCGGCCTTATGACGGGGGCGCGCGCCAGCCCTGGTGCGCCACCGCAAGCAGCCGCTGACTCGCTCGCGCCCGCGGCCAGCAA
>JBAVNO010000147.1:0-2782 GCA_049691095.1 Alphaproteobacteria bacterium
GCTATTCGGGACCGCCCGTTTCGCGTCGGCATCTGCGGGCCGGGCGAGCACGAGGACTTTCGCCGCGCCGTTCTGGCCGGCCTTCCTACCGGAAACGCGGTGGACCGGGCGGCCTGAACGCGGCGCCGTTGACAAGCGGGGAGCGGTGCGGGAGCCTTCCCGATCCCCACGTCCCTTGAGCGCAAAGGCCCCGGGACTAAGCGGGCCCGGGCAAGCCCGCGGGTCGGGGCGCGTCCGCCCGGGCCGCCTTCCGAATATGCGTGTGAGCCGATGCCGCGAAAGAGCCGCAAGACGAGATGGGCCTGGGTCCTTACCGGGTCGGGCCACTTCTTCGACGAGTGCCTGGCGATCATGAAGGGGCTCGACGGCTACGACGTGTTCGTGAGCAAGGCGGCCGAGGAGGTGCTGCGCATGTACCGGCATCGCGGCAAACTGTTCCCCGAAGGGGTGAAGATGTACCGCGACACCACGGCCAGCGCGGCCCCGGTGGGCGAGTTCTACAAGGGCAGGTACCACACGCTGGTGATGGCCCCCGTGTCGTCGAACACGGTGGCGAAATGCGTGTACGGCATATCCGACAACCTCGCCACCAACGTCTTCGCCCAGGCCGGGAAATGCCGCGTACCCAGCATCGTGTTCGCGTGCGACACCGCGCCCGAGCTGGAAACCATGGCGCCCAAGGGCATGGTCAAGGTCTATCCCCGCAGAATCGATCTCGAGAATGTCGAAAAGCTGAAGACCTTCGAGGCGACGGTCGTGGTGGAAAGCATGGCGGCGCTGGAGGCGGCCATCGCGGAGCGGAAGGCATGGCTGAACGCATCCTCTTCCTGACCGGCCGGCTGGCGGAAAAGCAGCTTCATCGCGTGCTCGAATCCATGCATCCGGTGGACTTCGCGTATCGGGTGGAGCAGATCGGGATCAGCGTCGCCGCGCTGATGACGCCGCAGCTCATCATGCGGCGCGTGAGCGATCCTTCGGGGGCGGACAAGATCATGGTGCCCGGCCGTTGCCGCGGCGATCTTGAGGCGGTGAGCCGCCATTTCGGGATCCCGGTGATGCGGGGGCCCGACGACCTCAAGGACCTGCCCGAGTTCTTCGGGCACGGCGGCAAGCCGGTGGACTTGAGCCAACACGACGTGCGCATCTTCGCGGAAATCGTCGACGCCCCGCTGCTTGACGTCGGCGGCATATTGGACCGTGCGCGCGCCTACCGCGAGGACGGTGCGGACGTCGTCGATCTCGGCTGTCTGCCCGACACGGACTTTCCCCATCTCGAGGACGCGGTGAAGGCGCTTCGCGGCGAAGGGTTCGCCGTCAGCGTCGATTCCGCCACCATCGAAGAGCTTCGGCGCGGCGGCCTGGCGGGCGCGGATTATCTGCTGAGCCTCACCGAGAATACGCTCGATCTGGCCGACGAGGTGGCCTCATGCCCGGTGCTGATTCCCGCCGAGCCCGGCGATCTCGATTCGCTGATGCGCGCCGTCGCCGCGATGCGGGCCAAGGGCAAGCCGTTCCTCGCCGACCCCATCCTCGATCCGATCCATTTCGGATTCACCGAATCGCTCGCGCGCTATCTGGAGCTCCGGCGGCGCGATCCCGACGTCGAAATCCTGATGGGCATCGGCAATTTGACGGAGCTCACGGGGGCGGACACGGTGGGCATCACGGCCACGCTGATGGGCATCGTCTCGGAGCTCGCCATCCGCAACGTCCTCGTGGTTCGGGTCAGCCCCCACGCGCGCCGCGCGGTCAGGGAGGTCGATGCGGCGCGGCGGATCATGTACCGCGCCAAGCAGGAGCACAGCCTTCCCATCGGCTACGCGGAGACCATGCTGTGCCTGCACGACCGCCGGCCGTTCGCCTACGCGCCGAGCGAGATCGAGGAATTGGCGGCCCAGGTTCGCGACCCGAGCTTCCGCGTGCAGGTGAGCGAGCGGGGCGTTCACGTCTTCAACCGCGACCTCAACCGCTGCGCCGACGATCCCTTCGCGCTCTTTCCCCATCTCGGGGTCGAGGACGACGGCGCCCACGCCTTCTACCTGGGCGTGGAGCTGGCCCGCGCCCAGACCGCGTGGCAGCTCGGCAAGAGCTACAGCCAGGACGAGGAGCTTGACTGGGGATGCGCGGCCGATAAGGTCCGGCCCGAGAAGGCCGCCGGAGAGCCCACCGCGCCCGGCCACACGCTCGCCGCCAAGAAAAAGAAGGCGGAGGAACGGCGGGCCAGGAAAAAGGCGCAAACAGCCGGCGGAAAGAAAGCGCGGGGAACCGCCCGGCGCGGTACAAAGAAACGAAAACCCCCGGGGCGCGCCAAGTCATGATCCTCGAGACCATCGTCACCACGCAGGACAATCGTGGCGTCGTTCACGTCGCGCCCTTCGGCGTCACCGTCGAGGACGGCGGCGTCCGGATCGCGCCGTTTCGGCCCTCGACGACGCTCGACAACCTCATGGAAACGCGCGTCGCGGTCATCAATCTGACCGACGACGTCCGCATCTTCGCCGGCTGCTTGACCGGGCGGCGCGACTGGCCGACGCGCCCGGCCGCCAAGATCGCGGGCCGGGTGTTGGAGGCTGCGTTGGCACACCGCGAGGCCGAGGTCGTGAGCGTCGACGACGACAAGGAGCGGCCGCGCTTTCACCTGCGCGTGGTCCACGAGGAAACCCACGCCCCCTTTGCCGGCTTCAACCGCGCCCAGGCGGCGGTGATCGAGGCGGCAATCCTGGTCAGCCGCCTGCACATGCTGCCGTGGGAAAAGATCGACCATGAGATCGCCCATCTTTCG
>JBAVNO010000148.1:0-2534 GCA_049691095.1 Alphaproteobacteria bacterium
TGGCGGCGCTGCGCGCGAGCGGATTGGCGCGCATCCTGATGATCGAGCTTCGCGTGTATCCGACCGAAAATCCCGAACGGCTCAACGGCTGCGGGATGATTCTGGTCAATCCGCCCTGGGCCGTGACCCGGGCGCTCGCCGGGCTGGGTCCCGAGCTGGCGCGCCTGCTGGCCCGCGAGGGCAAGGGAGGGTGGCGCCTGGAATGGCTCGCCGGGGAGTAAGCGAGCGGCGCCGCGCGCACGCCGGGGCGAAGACTTCGCGATCCGGCGCCTCAACGCCTAAACGGCTAAACGCGCCTAGGCCGGCACCCGCTCCAGGTGGTCGGACCCGGCGCACAGGGGCACCAGGCTCCGCCAGCGTTCGATCGGCGTCAGATTGTCGAGGAACTGCTCGGTGCTGGCGCGCCACGACCGCCGCAGGGCGACGGCCCGGCAGATTTCCGGTGCGATGCCAAGCGCGTTGCGGGCCGCGGCCCCCAAATCTTGGTCGAGGACGCCCGCGCCCGTGCCCGCCAGGATGTCCTTCGGCCCGGTGACGGGATAGGCCGCGACCGGGACGCCCGAGGCCAGCGCCTCGAGGATCACATTGCCGAAGGTGTCGGTCAGGCTGGGGAACACGAGCACGTCGGCGCCGGCGTAGATGCGCGCCAGCTCGTGGTCGAATTTCGTGCCCAGGAACTGCGCTTGCGGATAGGCGCGGCGGAATTTCTCCAGCAGCGGGCCGTCGCCCACGACCTGCTTCGTACCAATGAGATCGAGGTCCAGGAACGCGGTCAGGTTCTTTTCCACCGCCACGCGGCCCACGGCGAGATAGACGGGGCGTCGATCGCCGCTCTCGTCCTTCGGGCGCGGCCGGAACAGCTCGATATCCACGCCGTGGCCCCAGACCGCCAGATTGCGAAAGCCGCGGGCCGTGAGCTCGTCCTTCAGCGACTCGGTCGGGACCATGGTGCACCGCGCGGGCTCGTGGAAGCGCCGCAGCGCCGCGTAGCTCCAATCGAGCGGCAGGCCGGTGCGGAGTTTCAGATATTCCGGGAACCGGGTGTGGAACGAGGTGGTGAAGGGGAGGCCCGATTTGAGGCAGTAGCGGCGCGCCGCCAATCCGAGCGAGCCTTCGGTCGCGATGTGGACGGCGTCCGGCCAGAACCGTTCGATCCGGCTGGCGATGCCGAAGGTCGGGTTGATGGCGAGCCTGATCTCGGGGTAGCTGGGGCAGGGAACGGTCTGGAACGATTGCGGTGTGACCAGATCGATATCGAAGCCCAGGCGCGAGGCCTCGCGGCAGATGTTGGTCAGCGTGCGCACCACGCCGTTCACTTGTGGGTGCCAGGCGTCGGTCACGACCAGGATTCTCATGCCTGTGTTCTCATGGTGCCAATTCCTCATAGGGCCAAGTCTTCACGATGCCAGGGCGACGAGCGGGACGCGCGCAAGTTCCGCGGCCCAGTGGATGATTTCGAGGCGGCCGTTGTCGTTCTCCACCAGGGCGGTGCAGCTCTCGACCCAATCGCCGTCGTTGCAATACAGCACGCCGCCGATGATGCGGATCTCGGCGTGGTGGATGTGGCCGCACACCACGCCGTCGACGCCGCGCCGCTTGGCTTCCTCGGCCAAGGCGGTTTCGTAGTTGCCGATGTATTCGACCGCGTTCTTCACCATTCCCTTGAGGCGCGCCGACAGCGACCAGTAGGGAAGGCCGAGCTTGCGCCGCCCGGCGTTGAACCAGTGATTGAGGAACAGGGCCAGCTGGTAGGCGTGGTCGCCCAGGATCGCCAGCCATTTGGCGTATTTCACGACGCAGTCGAACTCGTCGCCGTGGATGACCAACAGACGGCGTCCGTCGGCCGTCTCGTGAATGTCTTCCCGCTGCACGCGAATGGCGCCGAACTGCAGCCGGCAATAGTCGCGCGCCCCTTCGTCGTGGTTCCCGGGGATGAAGGTGACCAGCGTGCCGTTCTGGGCCTTCTGCAGAATCGTCTGCAGGACGTCGTTGTGGCTCTGGGCCCAGTACCACGCCTTCTTCATGCGCCAGATGTCGAGGATGTCGCCCACCAGATAGAGGTGGTCGCACTCGTGCCGGCGCAGGAAATCGAGCAGGAGATCGGCCCTGCATCCGCGGGTTCCCAAATGGATGTCCGAGATCCAGATGGTCCGGTATCGTTTCGATCGGTGGCGCAATGTCACCCGGTCAACGATTGAATCCCTGGCGCACAGATAAGGTAGAACGCGGACTTTGTCGCGTCATTATTTTGTGTCGCCACAATAAAACTGACACATAACCGTCTCATCCATGTAATGGTAAATATCCATTAATGAAGGATTGCCCAGTTCGATTGGACACCCGCGCCCAAAGGCGGTGCAGTTTGGGCGATTGAGCCTCGCGGGCATGCCGTTTTTCTTGCCGAGCAGGGGGATTTATTGCCCTCATCTCCCTTCCGCCGCGCCGCGACGGCGAACCCGCGCCCGCGGCCCGTCGGGCGGCGGCGCCGTTTGTCGCCGTCCTGCGTTGCGGCCGGTCCCTGAACGACCCCGCCC
>JBAVNO010000149.1:0-24105 GCA_049691095.1 Alphaproteobacteria bacterium
GCGGTGCAGGGCGGGCTCGTGACCGGGCGCGAGGTCAAGGCCGGTCTCGCCGACCGCGGCTTGGGGCTGCCCGACGGCATCGCGGCGTGCGTATCGGCCCTCGATGGCCCCGAGGATCTGGCGTCGAAGATCGGCCAGGCGCTCGCCCCCGACCCGCCGCTCTTTGCCCGCGACGGCGGCTTCGTCGCGGCAGGGTTCCACCCGGCGCTCGACGAGCAACGGATGCTGCGCGACGAGGGGCGGCGTCTGGTGGCCTCACTCCAGGGCCGGTACGCGGCCGAGACCGGAATCGGCTCGCTCAAGATCCGCCACAACAACGTGCTCGGCTATTACATCGAGGTGCCGGCCGGCCAGGCCGCGCGCATGCCCGCCATCGGCGCGGGCCCGTTCATCCACCGCCAGACGATGGCATCCGCCGTGCGCTACACGACGGTCGAGCTGGGCGAGCTCGAATCGCGCATCGCGCGCGCGGCGGATACCGCGCTGGCCCTGGAACTCGACATCTTCGACGCGTTGGTCGCCGACGTGGTGCGCGCCGCCGCCGGCGTGGCGCAAGTGGCCGGGGCGCTGGCCGAGCTCGACGTGGCCGCGGGCTTGGCCGAGCTCGCCGCCCTGAGACGCTATTGCCGGCCCGCGGTGGACGAGAGCCTCGACCTCGTCATCGAAGGCGGGCGCCACCCGGTGGTGGAGGCGGCGCTTCAGGCAGCCGGCGAACCGCCCTTCATCGCCAACGACTGCGCCCTGGGGGTTACGCCGGATGTTGGCGCTAGTGGCGGCGCAAGCGGTCGCGACGACGGCGTTTCCGATGCCGCGGCGCGCAAACGCCTGTGGCTTCTGACGGGGCCGAACATGGCGGGGAAAAGCACGTTCCTGCGCCAGAACGCGCTCATCGCCATCCTGGCGCAGATGGGATCGTACGTCCCCGCGACCCGCGCCCGCATCGGCTTCGTCGATCGCCTGTTCAGCCGCGTGGGCGCCGCCGACGATCTGGCGCGCGGGCGCTCCACCTTCATGGTCGAGATGGTGGAAACGGCCGCGATCCTGAATCAGGCCGGTCCCCGGGCGCTGGTGATCCTGGATGAGATCGGCCGCGGCACCGCCACCTTCGACGGGCTGTCGATCGCCTGGGCGGTCGTGGAGCATCTGCACGAGATCAACCGCTGCCGCGCCTTGTTCGCGACCCACTACCACGAGCTGATCGCATTGGCCGCGCGGCTTCCCGCGCTCGGCCTCCATACGATGCGGGTCAAGGACTGGCAGGGAACGGTCGTGTTCCTGCACGAGGTGGCGCCGGGTTCGGCCGACCGGTCCTACGGGATTCACGTGGCGGAGCTCGCGGGTCTGCCGCCTTCGGCAGTGGCCCGCGCCGCCGAGGTCCTGGGCACGCTGGAATCGAGCCGGGAGCAGGCCGCCTTGTCCCGGCTTGCCGACGACCTGCCGCTGTTCTCCGCCGCCACGGACAGGCCGGCTCCTTCCCCGCCCGATCCGCTCCGCGCCGCGCTCGCCGATGTCAGCCCCGATACCCTGACGCCCAAGGAGGCGCTGGAGCTCCTCTACCGGCTCAAGGCGTTATCGCGAGACTAGCGCCCGTGCCGGGCGCCATGATCCTCGTCCCCGGGGTTCCATCTATTTCGGGGCGAAGGTGTGGATGTCGGCGCCGCTTGCGCCGCCCATCCCTTCCGGCAGGAGCCTCAGCGTGCCCGACTGCTCATAGGGCACTTCGCGGCCCGACAGCCCGGCGACATACGCCACCCCGGTGATCTCGTAATCGAGCTCGCCCTTCTGGCCCAGGACCAGCGCCTGGCGCACCAGCTCGATGAGCGACGTGGTGGCGCGAACGGGGACCGCAACCTCACCCAGCCGCGGCAGCGTGAAGGACTGGTTGGTGAAGCCTTCGGCGAACTTGGCGCCGTTGACGTCGAGCCGGAAGGTCATGCCTTCGAGCGGCAGTTCGAAGTTGTTGGGATTGCCGACGATGAGACCGAGCTCGACCTGCTGCGCGAACAGGCCGCCGCCCACGAACTTCATGTCGGCCAAGTGCACCTGGGGCGGCTTCGCGTTCTCGACCGACACGCAAGCGGTCACCAGGAATGCGGTCGCCGCCACCAGAACGAGCATGGTCACGGTGCCGTTACGGCCGCCTGCCTTCCCTTGTGTCATGGGTCCTCTCCTGCCTGCCGCGTGCGGCGCACCATATCCCGACCCCGGCCCCAAACCGAAACCCGCCTCGGCCTAGATCGGACCGCGGACGATCTGGCCTTCCCCCACCAGGCGCTCGAGCAGCATCAGCCCGGCCCGGTGATACGCCTCGCCCGCATGGCTGGCGCAATAGTCGGCCAGCACCAGGGGCCGGAGTCCGGCCTGGAACAGGTCGACCGCGGTCACGAGAACGCAGTTATCGGTGGCGATGCCCGACACCGCCACCTCCCGCACCTGCCCCTCGCGCAGGGAGGCGAGGAATTTGTCCGAAACCGCGGTGTAGCCGGTCTTGACCGCGATCTCCGCGTCCGGACGGGGCACGAAGGCGAGCCGGCCTTCCGCCGAGCCCGGGGCGAACCGGGCCAGGGCCTTCAGGGTCCGGAACGGCGAGCCTTCGCGGTTCTCGAAGCGGGTCGCGACGACTCTGGGAAAGCGCGCCTGAAGCGCCTCGACCGCGGCCGGCATGTGGCGGGTCCAGTCGTTAATGAAACCCTCTTGAACGTCGATGATGAGGAGAACCGGCGGCATTGTTCTTCCCTTCGGCCGGAACCGCCCGCGGCATGGGCGCATTTCGGTGCATGGCAGAGAGTACGAAGCACCTGCCGCGCTTGCAATCGGGCGGCTTTGAGGGCATCTGGTGGAGCATGGCCAAGGTCGAAAACAAGCGGGGAATCATCGATCGCAAGGCGCTGGAGGCGCGGCTTGCCGCCTTGGCGACCGCGGCCGGCGACTCCTCGACGCTGCGCGCCAGCCTGCTCGAGACGCTGAAGGAGGTCCTGGCCGCCGGGCGCGACGAGGTGAAGAGACGTTTCGACGCCGGTGCCAGCGGCACCAACGTGGTCCACGCCAACTGCTACCTGATCGATCAGATCGTCCGCGGCTTGCACGAATTCGTCGAGACGCGCGTTTTCCCGACCGCGAATCCCACGGCCGGCGAGCGGATGTCGTTGGTGGCAGTAGGGGGCTACGGGCGGGGCGAGCTGGCGCCGTTCTCGGACGTGGATCTCCTGTTCCTGGTCCCGTACAAGCGCACGCCGCGCGGCGAACAGGTCATCGAATACATTTTGTATTTGCTGTGGGACCTGGGGCTCAAAGTCGGACACGCCACCCGCTCCATCGACGAGTGTCTGCGCCAGGCAAACTCCGATCACACCATTCTGACCAGCCTGCTCGAGTCACGGTATCTGTCGGGTGACGCCGAACTGTATGCCGGGCTGCGCAAGCGTTTCCTCGATGAGGTGGTGGGGAGCAAGGGCATCGCCTTCGTCGACGCGAAACTGAACGAGCGCAAGGAGCGGCACGCGAAGCTGGGCGACAGCCGCTACGTGCTGGAACCCAACGTCAAGGAAGGCAAGGGCGGGCTTCGCGATCTGCACACCCTGTTCTGGATCGGGAAATTCTTTTACCGCGTGGACGCGGTGGATGATCTCGTGGAACGCGGAGTCCTCATGCGCAAGGAGGCCGACGACTTCGCCAAGGCGCAGAATTTCCTGTGGACGCTGCGCTGTCACCTGCACTACCTGACCGGCCGCGACGAGGAGCGCCTCACCTTCGACCTTCAGCCGGAGATCGGCCGGCTCATGGGCTATACCGACCATGCCGGCTCAATCGGGGTCGAGCGTTTCATGAAGCATTACTACCTGACCGCGAAGGAGGTGGGGGACCTGACGCGCATCTTCTGCGCCGCGATCGAGTCGGAGACCAAGAGGCCGACGCGATTCTCGTTGCGCGGGTTCGTGATGCGGCACGTGCTGCCCGATGGGTTCGGATTGGAGGGCGGGCGTCTCTCGGTGACGCGGGAAACCGTGTTCGAGGAGGCCCCGATCAATCTGCTGCGGCTGTTCCACCTCGCGCAAGCCCAGGACCTGGACATCCACCCCCACGCGCTCAGGCTGGTGACGCGGAGCCTCCGGCTCATCGACCAGACGCTGCGCGAGGATCCGGAGGCCAACCGCCTGTTTCTGGAGATGCTGACCTCCGAGAAGAAGGACCCGGAAGAGGCGCTGCGCCGGTTGAACGAGGCCGGCGTTCTGGGCCGCTTCATCCCCGATTTCGGCCGTGTCGTGGCCCAGATGCAGCACGACATGTACCACGTCTATACGGTGGACGAGCACACCATCCGGGCGATCGGCATCCTTCATCGCATCGACGAGGGCAGTGCGGCGGACGAACATCCCATCTCGAGCGCGGTCATCCGCAAGGTTCATTCGCGCCGCGTGCTGTACGTCGCGACCATGCTTCACGACATCGCCAAGGGCCGGGGCGGAGACCATTCCGTGCTCGGCGCCGAGGTGGCGATGAAACTCGGCCCGCGGCTGGGGCTTACCGAAGAGGAAACGGAGACGGCGGCGTGGCTGGTGCGCCACCATCTGCTGATGAGCTACACGGCGCAGCGGCGCGACATCCATGACGCCAAGACCGTGACCGACTTCGCCGACACCGTGCAGTCGGCGGAACGGCTGCGTCAGCTCCTCGTCCTCACCGTGGTCGACATGCGCGCGACCGGCCCCGCGGTGTGGAACGGATGGAAGGCCGCATTGCTGCGCGAGCTGTATTTCAGCGCCGAGGATCACATTTCGGGCGGCGTGCTGGCGGAACGCCGTCAGGCCCGAATCCGGAACGCGCAGGAGGCGCTGCGGCGCGTGCTCCCGGAATGGACCGATTCCGAATTCGCCGAATATTTGGGGCTCGGCTACCCGGACTACTGGCTGGGGCTGGATACCGCGACCCACGCTCGCCATGCGCTCATGCTGCGCCGGGCCGCGGCGGGCAAGAAGCCGATCGCCATCGAGACCAGGGTCGATCGCGCGCGGGCGGTGACCGAGGTGACGATCTACACCGCCGATCACCCGGGGCTGTTCTCGGTCATCGCCGGGGCGATCGCGGTGGCGGGCGGGAACATCGTCGACGCCAAGATCTTCACCATGACGAACGGCATGGCGCTCGACACCTTCTGGGTTCAGGACGCCCTGACCTTCGGTCAGGAAACCGGCGGCGTGCCCTTCGAAGGAGCCGAAAGGCTGGCCGCGCTCGAGGCCGCCATCCTGCGGGCGCTTGCGGGCGGGCGGCGCCTGCGCCAGGAGCTGGCCCGCAAGACACATCAGCTTCCCAGCCGCACCCACGTCTTCAAGGTCGCGCCGCGGGTCATCGTCGACAACAAGGCGAGCACGACCCACACCGTGATCGAGGTCAATGGCCGCGACCGGCCGGGCCTTTTGTTCGATCTCACGCGGACCCTGTCGGGGCTGGGCCTCCAGATCTCCAGCGCCAAGATCGCGACCTACGGCGAGAAGGTCGTGGACGTCTTCTATGTGAAGGACGTGTTCGGCCTCAAGGTCGAGAACAAGTCCAAGATCCAGTCGATCAACGATTCGCTGCTGTCCGTGCTCGCCGAACCGGCGCCCAAGGAAGAGGGCGCCGCTTCGGCCGCCGCGGCCGCCAGCTAGGGCCCGGAGCGAGCCGCCCTTTCCGAGCCCGGGCAAATCCGGTACATATCCGCCATGGCCCTCCTGCGCTCGATTGCCACCGTGGGTTCCTACACGGCGGCCAGTCGCGTCCTCGGATTCATCCGCGACATCCTGACCGCCGCGGTGCTCGGCGCCGGACCGGTGGCCGACGCGTTCTTCGTCGCCTTCCGGCTCCCGAATTTCTTCCGCGCGCTGTTCGCCGAAGGCGCCTTCAGCGCCGCCTTCGTCCCCATGTTTTCCGGCACCTTGGCGGCGGAGGGCCGCGAAAGGGCCATCGCCTTCGCGCAACAGGCCTTGGGCGTTCTGCTGTTCACGCTCCTGGGCGTCGTGGTGGCGGTGGAGATCGCGACTCCCTGGCTCATGTTCGCGATCGCGCCGGGCTTCGCCGACGAGCCGGACAAGCTCGCGCTCTCCATCGAATTCACGCGGGTGACGTTCCCCTATCTCCTGTTCGTGGCGGTGGTGGCGTTGCAGGGCGGGGTGCTCAACTCCCTGAACCGGTTCGCGGCCATGGCCGCCTGCCCCATCCTCCTCAACCTCTGCATGATCACGGCCATTCTCTCCTACCGGCCCCTGTCCGAGGCCGGCCTGGCGGCAACCGCCGGCCACACGCTGTCGTGGGGCGTGGCCGCGGCGGGCGTCGCGCAGTTCGTTTGGATGGTGATCGCGTGCCATCGCGCCGGCGTCAGCCTCCACGTCCACCGTCCGCGCCTGACCAAAGAGGTGCGCACGTTGTTGCGGCGCATGCTGCCCGGCGTCATGGGCGCCGGGGTCGTGCAGGTCAACCTGGTGGTGAGCACCATCATCGCCTCGTTCCTGCCCACCGGCGCGGTGTCGTACCTCTATTATGCCGACCGGGTGAACCAGTTGCCTCTCGGCGTGGTGGGGATCGCCGTCGGCACCGCGCTCCTGCCACTGCTCTCGCGCCAGGTCCGGGAAGGCGCGCGCTCGGCGGCCCTCTACAGCCAGAACCGGGCGCTCGAATTCGCGCTTCTGCTCACGGTCCCGGCCGCCGCCGCGCTGATCGCCATCGGCGGGCCCATCATCACGGTCCTGTTCGAGCGGGGGAACTTCGGGCCCCAGGAGGCCGCGGCCACGGTCCCCACATTGGCCGCGTTCTCGGTCGGGCTTCCCGCCTATGTCCTGGTCAAGGTGTTGGCGCCCGGGTTCTTCGCCCGCGGCGATACGGCAACCCCGGTGCGGATCGCGATCGTCGCCATGGTCACCAACCTGGTGCTCAATCTCGCCCTCATGGTCCCGCTGCAGCATGTCGGCATCGCGCTCGGAACCGCGCTCGCGTCATGGGTCAACTGCGGGCTTCTGGGCTTTTTCCTGGTGCGGCGCGGCCTGATCGAATTCGACGCCAGGCTCAAGCAGCGGGTGCGTGGCATCGTGCTTTCGGCGCTCGGCATGGCGCTCGGGCTCGTCGGCCTTTCCCGCCTGCTCGAATCCTGGCTGTCCGGACCCCCCGTTCACCGGGTCTCGGCCCTGGCCGCCCTCGTCCTGACCGGGCTGCTTCTCTTCGCCGTGCTTGCCCATGTGCTGGGCGCAACCCGGCTCCAAGACCTGAAGAAGGCGTTTCGCCCGGGTGCGGCCGAAGGCGCGTAGGCCAGGGCGGCGCGGCTTGACCGGCCACACCGGAGCCGCCATAACCATACCGAAACGGGGGCCGCGCCGAATCGGCCACACTCGCGCGCGGCCCGATCCCTGTCCCTTGCAATCTTCGCATCCCATGCCGATGAGCCGCATCTTTTCGGGCGTGCAGCCCACCGGAAACCTTCACCTTGGGAACTACCTCGGTGCGATCCGCAACTGGGTCGCGCTGCAGAAGGATTACGATTGCATCTTCTGCATCGTCGATCTGCATGCCATCACCCTGCCGCAGGTTCCCGAAGAGCTCCGCCACCACACGCGCGAGGTGACGGCAGCCTACATCGCCGCCGGTATCGATCCCGAGCGCTGCATCGTGTTCAACCAGAGTCAGGTTACCGCCCACAGCGAGCTCGCCTGGCTCTTGGCCTGCCTCACACCCTTGGGCTGGCTCAACCGGATGACCCAGTTCAAGGAGAAGGCCGGCAAGGAGCGGGAGAATGCCGGCCTCGGCCTGTACGCCTATCCGGTCCTGATGGCCGCCGACATCCTGGCCTACAAGGCGACCCACGTCCCCGTGGGCGAGGACCAGAAACAGCATCTGGAGCTGGCCCGCGACATCGCCGGGGCCTTCAACCGCCGCTATGGGGTCGAATTCTTTCCCCTGCCCGAACCGCAGATCCTGGGCGAGGCGACCCGGGTGATGAGTCTTCGGGACGGAACCGCCAAGATGAGCAAGTCCGATCCGTCCGATTACTCGCGCATCAACATGACGGACGGCGCCGACGCCATCGCGCTGAAGATTCGCAAGGCCCGCACCGATCCCGACCCGTTGCCGGGCGAGATCGAGGGCCTGGAAGGCCGGCCCGAGGCGGCCAACCTGGTCGGGATCTACGCGGCGCTCAAGGGCATCAGCCGCTCGGCCGTGCTGCAACAGTTCGCGGGCTCCCAGTTCTCGACCTTCAAGGCCGCGCTGGCCGAACTCGCGGTGGCGACGTTGGGGCCGATCGGGGACAGGATGAAGGACCTGCTCGCCGATCCCGGCCACATCGACGGCATCCTCCGCAAAGGCGCCGAACGCGCCGACGCCATCGCGGAGAAAACACTGGCCGAGTGCCAGGACATCATCGGCCTCTTGCGCCCCTGACCTCGCCCAAGCATCGCTTTTGATCGGGGCCGCGGGGTGCGGGCGGCGCGGACCCCTTTTTCGTGCGGCGATTCTTTTCCGGCGCCGCGATCTGTGCGATGAATGGCGGACTCACTCCCGTCGGCGCACGGACATGCGATCAACCCATAGAGCGACCGTGTCACGCCCAATCCTGGCCCCCCTCGTACCGGCGTCAAGGCGGGGCGGAGCACGCCGGTTTTGATGCAGGTTTATCTGCCCATCGCCGAAATGTCCGTGGACGTCTTCGTCCTGGTCGCGATCGGTACGGTGGTCGGGTTTCTTTCCGGTTTGTTCGGCGTGGGCGGTGGCTTTCTGGTCACCCCGCTCCTCATCTTCATCGGCATCCCGCCGGCGGTCGCGGTGGCGACCCAGGCGAACCAGGTCATGGGATCGTCGATCTCGGGGCTGCTCGCCCATTGGCGGCGCGGCAATGTCGACTTCACGATGGGGTTCGTTCTGCTGGTGGGCGGCCTTCTCGGCTCCGCGGTCGGCGTCTATCTGTTCCGGTTCCTGCGCGCCGTCGGCCAGATCGACCTGGTGATCCTCGTTTCCTATGTCGTTTTCCTGGGGTCCATCGGCATCCTGATGCTGACCGAGAGCGTGCGCGCCATGTGGCGGCGCAAGCGCAAACCGGAGGAACGCTTCAAGCTACACCAGCACATCTGGCTCCATGGCCTGCCCCTGAAGCTGCGGTTCCGCAAGTCGAAGCTCTACATCAGCGCCTTGCTGCCGCTGGTGCTCGGCTTCATCGTCGGCGTGCTGGTGGCGATCATGGGCGTGGGCGGCGGCTTCATCATGGTGCCGGCCATGATCTATCTGCTCGGCATGTCGACGTCGGTGGTCGTCGGCACGTCGCTGTTCCAGATCATATTCGTGACCGCGAACGTGACGCTGCTGCAGGCGGTGCAGAATCAGACGGTCGACCTCCTTCTCGCCGTCGTGCTGCTGGTGGGCGGGGTCGTGGGCGCGCAGTTCGGAAGCCGAATCAGCGCCAAACTTCGCGGCGACCAGTTGCGGGTGTTGTTCGCCCTGCTCGTGATCGGCGTCGGGACGAAACTGTTGTTCGATCTCCTCAGCACGCCCGCCGAGCTTTACTCCATCCAGGTCGTGAAACACCTATGACGACGCGTGGTTCCCGGAACGTGTTGGTACGCGCGCTTGCCCTGGCGCCGGTCCGCAGAAGTCTGGCCGCCGCGGGGCTCGCCCTTGCGCTCGCCGTCGCGACGCACGCAGGCGGCGCACGGGCCGATTACCTGGTGGCGGACCTGTCGGAGCGGCGCATCGACATCACCACCGGATTTGCGGGCGCCCGGGTTCTGCTGTTCGGGGCAACCGATACCGGCGGCGACGTGGTGGTCGTGGTGCGGGGGCCGGACCAGCCGGTGATCGTGCGGCGCAAGGAAAGGATCGTCGGACTCTGGGTCAACCGTGACTGGATGCTGTTCGACAACGTGCCCGCGTTCTATTACGTGGCGAGCTCGCGGCCGCTTGATGAAATCGCGTCCACCAGCACTTTGGCGCAGATTCGGGCAGGCCTCGACTATATTCCGATGGCGGAGGCCGGAGGAACGGCGGGACAGGTGTCGTCGGGGTTTCGGGCGGCGCTGGTCGAGAGCAGGCAGGCGGAAGGACTCTATGGCACCGCTTCCGGTCAGGTGATTTTCCTCGCCGGCCGGCTGTTCCGTACCGAAGTCAGTTTTCCCTCCAACGTGACGACCGGGGCGTATACGGTCGAAGTGTTCCTTATCCGCAACGGCCAGGTTGAAAGCGCGCAGCGCTGGCCGCTTTTCATCACCAAGGTGGGCGTGAGCGCGGGCATCTACGATCAGGCCCACAAGCATGCGCTCCGGTACGGACTCGTTGCCGTGCTGATCGCGACGGTGGCAGGATGGCTGGGCGCGCTCGGATTCCGGAGGACATAAGGCGATGACCGCCGCCCATACGAAGCCGCACGAACGCGTGTTCCTCGTCGTCGTGGACGACTCCGAGGAGATGCGTGTGGCGCTTCGTTACGCTTGCCGCCGGGCCAAGAGCGTCGGCGGCAAGGTCGCGCTGCTCTACGTCATCGAGCCCTCCGACTTCATGCATTGGATGGCGGTCGAAAACCTGCATCAGGAAGAGCGCCGGGCCGAGGCCGAGGCGCTGCTTCAGGATCTCGCGGCCGAGGTCAATCGTCTGACCGGGGCGATGCCGGTGCTGCACCTGCGTGATGGAGACCGCCGCGACGAACTCCTGTCGCTGATCGCCGAGGAGCCGACCATTTCGATCCTGGTGCTGGCCGCGGCGACCGGACCCGCGGGGCCCGGGCCGCTGGTATCGGCCTTGACCGGCAAGTTCGTCGGCAAGCTTCGAATCCCGGTGACCATCGTGCCCGGGAACCTGACCGACGATCAGATCGACGCCATCGCGTGACCCCCGGGCCTGTTGGCCGGCGGCGCGCCGCCGGGACGCGACGCCAAATAGGCCTACCCGAAAAAGGGTTGATCTCCAGGGGCCGATGGCCATTTTTAGGGTCAGGCAAGGCGCGTATTCGACCCTGAGCCTCGAGGTGGGACATGTTTATTCAGACCGAACAGACCCCGAATCCGGCCACCCTGAAGTTCCTTCCGGGTCAGACGGTGATGGCCAGCGGTACGGCCGATTTCCGGAATCCGGAACAGGCCGTGCGGTCCCCGATCGCCAAGCGGCTATTCGAGGTGGACGGCATCGCTGGCGTTTTCCTGGGCGCCGACTTCATTACCGTGACTAAGACGCCCGACAAGGAGTGGTATCTCCTGAAGCCCGCCGTCCTGGGCGCCATCATGGAGCATTTCACCACCGGCGAACCGATGGTTCTGGGCGAAGCGGGCCAGTCTGGCGTGGCGGCCGAAGCGCATGAGGACGAAGACGAGATCGTGGCCCAGATCAAGGAGCTGCTGGATACCCGGGTGCGCCCGGCGGTGGCCCAGGACGGGGGCGACATCATCTTTCAAGGCTTCGAGAACGGGGTCGTCTATCTTCATATGCAGGGTTCCTGCTCGGGTTGCCCCAGTTCGACCGCGACCCTGAAGGCGGGCATCGAGAACATGCTCCGCCACTACATTCCCGAGGTCACCGAGGTCCGGGCCGTCCTGTGACGGCGACCTCGAGCCCCGCCTGACGGCCTACCGCCGCTCTCTGCCGCTCTCTATAGAGTGCACGTTGAGCCGGCCGGAGCGGCCCTTCGGGGCCGTTTTGGCGCGAAACCCATGTTTCCTGGCCCCTGTGGCAGGAGCGCCACGGGCCTATGGGAACGTGCCAAGGCCACAGAGTTCTTCCCAAAATCGCCACAATTTTTAGTCAAACTCAGCGACGCACACTGGGATGTATAGGTAGGTTGTGTCTTTGAGGTTGCGGATGGGTGGGCAAACCGCCATACCTTAATGAAAGGTAAAACCCGAACCCCATCCGATCGAGCCCCCGACGACGGGGCGAAGCAATATCCCGCAATCGACAGGAGGCAAGAATCGTGTCCTTGAAACAGACGCACGAAAATCTGCCGATCCCGCCGAGGGGTCAGGACAAGCATTATATCCAGGCGGCGTTGGGCGGCCTCGGCCTTTGCGTGGCCGGCCTGTACATGGCCGTGGCGCTACCCCATTTCGCGCCGTTCGCGGGTCCGGAGTCCTGGGACGCGCGCTTCATGGATCACGCGTTGACCACCGCATCGGGGCCGGCCGGCGACCGGGCCAGGGATTCGGCCTACATCGAGGACCGGGACGAGGACGGGCTCGACAAGCCGGGCCTCGTCATGACGGTGGGAAGCACCAAGAAATTGTCGGACCTGTTCGCCAACATGGGCTACCACCTCGACACGGTGCGCGAGGAACAGACGTTGGTGCCGCGCGTCTACCTGGCGAGCCTTCCCCGCGACCTCGACGACGTGCCCTCGCTGGACGCGCGCAAGGCGGTGTTCATTCGCACCATGCTGCCCCTCGTCCTCAAGGTGAACGAGTCGATCCTTCTCGAGCGCGGCCGCCTGCTGGCGCTGCGCACGCGGATCAATTTGGGCAAACCGATCCCGCCGGAGGACCGGGCGTGGCTGCAGGAACTGAGCACGCGCTATGGGCTCGCCGAGCCCGATTTCGGCCTGCTGCTCCGGCGCGTGGACATCATCCCGCCGTCGGTCGCGATCGCTCAGGCGGCCGAAGAGAGCGGCTGGGGCACATCGCGCTTCGCGCGCGAAGGCAACGCGCCCTTCGGCCAGTACACCTTCGACGACGACAACGGCATGGTTCCGGCGCACCGCGAGGACGGCAAGCGTCACATGATCCGCGCCTATGATCGTCTTCTGGACGGCGTGCGCTCCTACGCGCAGAACCTGAACAGCCACGACGCCTACCGTCAGTTCCGAATCCAGCGCGCCGAAATGCGTGCAAGGGGCCGGGAGCTCGACGGCGTGAGTCTGGTTCCCGCGCTGCTCGCCTATTCCGAGCGCGGCCAGGCCTATGTCGATACGATCCAGACGATCATCCGGGCCAATGACCTCGCCCCGTTCGATCGGGCGCGTCTCAAGGGCGGCAAGCTCTCGAGCTTCCTGGTCGCGCGCAACTAGCGTTTATCCCCGTCAAGCCGGAGCTCGAACGCGGACCGAGCCGTAGCGGCTTCGCGCTGCCGCCGCGGCCCCATTTCCATTTCGTCGATTGCCGATGCCCGGACGCGGAAGTCCGGATGCGAAGGCTTTTTCGCGGCCGCCGGGCCGTCAGCGCCGCGGCAGATAGAACATCGCGCCGAACCAGCGGTACCGGCCCTCGGGTGTGCGCAGCGTGCAATTGAGCCGCGACCGGCCCACCCTGAGCGGCGCCGACAAGCGCACCTCGATCCGCGCGCTTCCCAGCCGCTCGATCGGAACCCTGCCCTGATCGGCGGCATAGCACTGCAGCCGATCCAGCCCCTCGGTTCCGCTCGCCACCGTGAATCCGATCGCCGGAGGATTCTGACGTATCACCGGGTCGGCGGGCGCGAAGTCGTGGACCGGCAACGCCAGGGCCTGCGCCCGCACGCGAAACGAATCGATGTCGCCGTAGTCCTCGTTGAGGGCGAAGCGCGGCAGGTTGTAGGGATCGGCTCCCGCGAACATGACGCCGGACTGCTGCCCGAAGGCGAAACGGTATCCGGCGCCCTTCACCTGGTCCACGACCGCGAGGCTGAGCTCGCCATAGGGATAGGAGAAGAGGTCGGGCACGAATCCGAGCCTTGCCGAAAACGCCGCGTTCGAGCGCGCGAGCTCGTCGGCGACCCGCTCCGCGCTGGCGTCCGCCATGTGGAGATGAGAAGCCGTGTGCGCGCCGATGGTGACGCCCGCGGCCGCAAGCTCCTTGAGCTGGTCCCAACTCATGTAATCGGGGAATGCCCGGTCGAGGGCATCGGTGGCGACGAAAATCGTGAACGGAAACCCGGCTGCCCGCAGCCGCGGCCACGCTTCGGTATAGGCCGACCGGTAGGCGTCATCGACGGTGATCGCCACCGCGCGATCGGGAAGCGCGCGGCCTTCGAACAGCGCTTTGAGGATGTCGTCGAGCGGAAGCACGGCATACCCGCCGTGCTTGAGTTCCGCGATATGCGCTTCGAACTGTTCGATCGTGATGTTGGTCGACGGGTAGGCCGTTTCGCCGAAGCGGTGATACATCAGCACGACGGCGGAATCGGCGGCCGCAGCCGCGCCCACGGGCGCGATCCAAGCCAGGGCCGCGAGCAGCAGGACACGCCAGAAGGGCGTCGGGACCGGGCGCGCTAGGATGAAGGGCATGAGTCGCACGTTCTCGTCGGCGAAGCACCGTGATGGAAAAACCTTACTGGAATCGGGGCGATCTGGCCAGTTCGACGGCTTGCGCGGTGCCGCCTTTCGGGCCACGTAAGGTTTGGGCCACGTAAGGATGGAACCGCGCGGGCCGCGCCGCGCCGGGAAACATCGAGCCCCCAAGGAGGACAAGATGGACCGCATTCTGGACGAAGAGGCGAAGGATATCCTGTTCCGCACCGCGCGCACCCATTCCGCCTGGCGGGACAGGCCGGTCGGTCCGGCGCTGCTGAAGGCCGTCTACGATCTGACGAAGATGGGTCCGACCAGCGCCAATTGCAGTCCGATGCGCGTCGTGTTCGTGGTCTCGCCCGAGGCAAAGTCGCGGTTGAAGCCTTGTCTCGATGCGGGCAACGTCGCCAAGACCATGTCCGCGCCGGCGACCGCCATCATCGCCTACGACACGAAGTTCTACGATCTGCTGCCGAAGCTCTTTCCGCACACGGATGCCCGGTCCTGGTTCGCGGGCAAGGACGCGCACATCGAACGCACGGCGTTCCGGAACAGCGCGCTGCAGGGCGCCTATTTGATCCTCGCTGCGCGCGGTCTCGGACTCGATTGCGGCCCCATGTCGGGCTTCGACAACGCCAAGCTGGATGCCGAATTCTTCCCCGACGGCCGCTACAAATCGAATTTCCTGTGCAACCTCGGATACGGCGATCCGGCGAAACTCCACCCGCGCAATCCCAGGCTCGACTTCGACGAGGCGTGCCGGATTCTCTGAACCGGCCCGCTCACATCATGGGCTGGTCGAGTTCGCCGTCGCTGATGAGCGGGTAGCGGCGGCTGTCGAAAAGCTGATAGTGCCACCATTCATTGCGGTAAAAGTCCCACCCGGCCGCGGTCATGAGCCCGAGCAGGATCATCCGGTGGCGCTGAACCTCGCCCGAGAGGCCGTCGGCTGCGTGATGGGACAGGGGCGTGAAGGCGTCGAACGTGGTTCCCATGTCGAGGTCGCGGCCCTGCCCGTCCACCAGCGTCACGTCGACGGCGACCCCGCGGGAGTGGGGCGAGCCCCGTCTGGGGTCGGCCAGAAAGTCCGGGTTCGGCGTGTGGTTCCACAGCACCCATTGCGCCTCGGTCGGGCGGAAAGCATCGAAGATCTTGAGGCGCAGGCCCATCGCGCCGGCCAACGCGACCGCGCGCCGAAGCGCCTGCGCCGCATCCGCGTGCAGATAGCAGGCGGCGCGGGAATAGACGCGTTTGCCGGTGAAGTTCCGCTCGGTCGCATAGGCGATGTCGAACAGAACGTCGTACTCGGGTGCGATGATGGATAACAGTGTCATGGGAAAGGCAGGGTTTGATCCGGCTTCGCGACGTTTTACCATAGGGCGCTTCGTACGCCATAGCCGACGGCCTTACTCATGCTCATTCTCGCCTTCGACACGTCCTTCGCGATGTGCTCGGCCGCGCTGTGGCGGGACGGGCGGACCCTGGCGCACCGCGCCTTGCCCATGGAGCGCGGCCATTCCGAGGCGCTTGTTCCCATGCTGCACGCGTTGACCACCGGCCAGGGCCTGCGGTTCCCCGATCTCGACCGCCTCGCGGTCACGGTGGGGCCGGGCGGGTTCACCGGGATCAGGATCGGCCTTGCCGCAGGCCGGGGCCTGGCGCTCGCCTGCGGCCGGCCGCTCGTCGGGGTGACGACATTGGAAGCCGTGGCCCGCTCGGTTCCGGCCGAGGCAAGGGACGGGCGCTCGCTCGTCGTCGCCCTCGACGCGGGCCGGGCCGATCTCTACGTGCAATGCTTCGGCCCCTTGGGCTTCGGTCCCCTGGGCCCTGTGGGGCCCGTGGCCGCAATTGCGCCGGGGCACCCCATCCCGGGGCTTGGCCCTGGGCCGGTGCTGGTGGCCGGCAACGGATCGGCGCGACTGGTGGGCGCCCTGGCTGCGGTGGGCCGGGAGGTGGCGGAGATGGGTGACATGCTTCCCGACGCGGTGCGGGTCGCCGAGATCGCGGCCGAGCGGGCCGATGCGGACTGCATGCGCCCGCCCGGGCCTCTCTACATCCACCCCACCTACGCCAAGCTGCCCGAACCAAGAACCCGCACCGCGAACGCGCCCGGGGGCGAACCATGATCCACGCGGCACGTATCCGCGTGGCGCGACCCCAGGACGCGCGCGTAATGGCCGCCCTGCATGGCGAATGCGGGCTTTCCGGCTGGGGGCACGAGGCGATCTCCGGCTACCTTCGGACCCGAGTCGGGTTTGGACTGCTTGGATGGCCCTATACCGTCGGCCGCAGCAGCCGCTCCATCGAGACGGCCGTAGGGTTCCTGCTGTGCCGGCTGCTGCCCGGCGACGAGGCCGAGCTCTTGACCGTAGGCGTGCTGGGCGCCGCCCGATCCCAGGGCATAGGTTCGGCAATGTTGCGCGTGGGCCTCCGCGAGGCCAGCCGAAAGGGCGCAAGGCAGATCTTCCTTGAGGTCGCCGAAGACAATGACTGGGCGCGGCGCATGTACGAGCGGCACGGGTTCGTGACCCTGGGCCGGCGTAAAGACTATTACCAGCGGCCGTCCGGGGGGGCGGCCACGGCGCTGGTGTTGGGCCGGCCGCTCGCGGCCGTCAATCGGCGCTAGGCCCTGCGGACGACGAGCCGGTAGATCGCCTCGGGCCCGGAAGGCATGCCCTGTTCCGGGGCGAAGGCGACGATTTCATGCCCGTCCTCGCGCACGGAGCGCGGCACGTTCTCCACCGGCTCAGCGCCGGTGAGCCGAATTTCCGCTATATCTCCAGGGCTTAGCCGCTCAAGCAACAACTTCGTCTTCACGAAGGTGAGCGGGCAAACATCCCCCGTGATATCGAGAAAGTATCGGCGCGGATTTTCCCTGGCGCTCACGGCGTTTTTACTTTGCACAATCGCGGCCAAAGGATGAAATATATTTAGTTTGCAGCATTCCTGCCCTTTCCTTTGGAGACCTAATATATATGTTCGCCCCGTCCGAGTCGCCGGATGTCCTCGCGCTGACCGCCGAGATCGTCGCGGCCCACGTGTCCAAGAACACGGTCATGGTGAGTGAGCTTCCCGCCCTGATCCGTCAGGTCTACGCTTCGCTCACCAATGCTGGCCTGAGCCAGCCAGCCGCGGCGCGGCCGCAGCCGGCGGTCCCGATCAAGAAATCGGTGACGCCCGACTACGTCATTTGTCTCGAGGACGGCCGCAAACTCAAGATGCTGAAGAGGCATTTGAAGACCGCGTATAACATGACCGCCGAACAATACCGCGAACGCTGGGGCCTGCCCGCCGACTACCCGATGGTGGCGCCGAACTACACGATCCAGCGCAGCGAACTGGCGAAGCAGATCGGGCTCGGCACGACCGGGCGCCGGCTGCGCGCGGTGCACAAGTAACGCGCGGGCGCCGAAGACCTTGGTGGGCAAGGCGATAGGCATTCCGCCGCGATTCGTTTATGTTTGGAGTTTATGCAAGAAACAGGTGGGTCATTTGCCATGCCTTCGCGCATCGAGCGATTGTGCATCGACAAGGGTCTGAAGATGACGGAACAGAGGCGCGTGATCGCACGCGTCCTCTCGGAGTCCGACGACCACCCCGACGTGGAGCTTCTGTATCAGCGGGCCAGCGCCGTCGACCCGCGCATCAGCATCGCGACGGTCTATCGCACCGTTCGGCTTTTCGAGGAAGCGAACATCATCGAAAAGCACGAATTCGGTGACGGGCGGTCGCGTTACGAGGACGCGCAGAAAGAGCATCACGACCATCTGATCGATCTCAGGTCGGGTCGGATCATCGAATTCCGCAACGAGGAAATCGAGAAGCTCCAGCGCAAGGTCGCGCGCCAGCTCGGGTACAAGCTCATCGGCCATCGTCTCGAGCTTTACGGCGTGGCGGCAGAGGGTCCCGAAGAAGAACCCGAATCGAAGTAATGCGAATGGCGTTCAGTCCGCGATGGGCGTGTCTGCCACGGATGTCGCGATGACCGGCGGAATCGGAGTACAAGGCTCGAACGACGCGACCCGGCGGGAGCCGCCGCGGTGAAGAGCCTCAAGTCCGGAACCTTGGAAGTCCTGCTTGCCCCGTCGCCCGAATTTGTCGACGCCGCTCAGGCCCTGCGCTATCGGGTCTTCTACGACGAGATGGCGGCGGTCCCGACCGCCGAGATGGCCGCGCGGCGCCGCGATTTCGACAAATTCGATCCCTATTGCGAACATCTCCTGGTGATCGACCACAATCGGGGAACCGGCCCCGAGGCCGTGGTCGCCACCTACCGGCTGCTTAGGCGCGAGGCGGCCGCACGGCAGGGCGCGTTCTACTCGGCGGCGGAATACGACATCACGAAACTCGTGGCTTATCCCGGCGAGATTCTCGAGCTCGGCCGGTCTTGCGTCGACACCGCCTACCGAAACCGGCCCACGATGCAGCTCATGTGGCGCGGCATCTCGGCCTATGTCTTCGAGCGCCGCATCGGCTTGATGTTCGGCTGCGCCAGCCTTCCGGGAACGGATCCCAAGGCGCTCGCGGTCCCGCTCTCTTATCTCTACCACTTCCATCTGGCGCCGCCGGCACTTCGCCCGAGAGCGGTGCCGGAACGCTATGTCGACATGAACGTCCTGCCGCGCGACAAGATCGACACCAAACGTTCGCTCGCCAATCTGCCGCCGCTGATCAAAGGATATTTGCGCCTGGGCGGATTCGTGGGGGACGGCGCGGTGATCGACTTTCAATTCAACACCACGGACGTCTGCGTCGTCGTGGAGACCGGCCGTGTGACCGAAAAATATTTCAAGCACTATGAACGCGCGGCGCGGGAAACGCGCTCGGCCTGACCCCATGCGCTGTCGCACCTGCGCACTTGTCCGCTTCGTACTTTACCTGTCGTGGACGCTTCTCTTGTTGCCCGCGCAATGGCTCGCCCTTGTGCTGAGGCATGATCTGGCCCGCCGGATCCCGGTTTTTTATCATCGCGTATGTCTGCGAATCATCGGGCTCACGCTGACCACGCGCGGCGAGATCGCCGCGTCGCGGCCGGTTCTCTTCATCGCCAACCACAGTTCCTATCTCGACATCGCGGTCCTGGGATCGATCCTGCCGCTGTCCTTCGTCGCCAAACGTGAGGTAGCCGGGTGGCCCTTCTTTGGGTTGCTGGCCAAGCTGCAGCGCACGGTGTTCGTGGACCGGCGCCACCGGAGGATGGCGGGCGAACAACGGGACCAGATGGTCGCGAGGCTCAAGGCCGGCGACAATCTGGTGCTGTTTCCCGAGGGAACGAGCGACGACGGCAACCGCGTGTTCCCGTTCAAGAGCGCGCTGCTCGGCGCCGCCGAAACCGAGATCGAGGGGCGTCCGGTAACGGTGCAGCCCGTCTCGATCGCGTACACCAGGCTGAACGGCGTCCCGCTCGGCCGGGCGCTGCGTCCGCTCCTGGCCTGGTACGGGGACATGGACCTCCTGCCGCACTTCTTGAGGGTGTTCTCGTTGGGCAGGGTCTCGATCGAGGTCACGTTCCACGCGCCGGTCCGCCGCACCGACTTCGTCTCGCGCCGGGAACTGAGCGACCATTGCCACCGTATGGTCGCTACGGGCGTGGCGGCGTCGATTGCCGGCCGGGACATGGAGGCCCTCGGCGGGTCCCCCGAGCCGCCGCCGGCCCAGGAAATCGCCGATCCGGCCTCCCGAACG
Source organism: Alphaproteobacteria bacterium (assembly GCA_049691095.1). Classification (GTDB taxonomy): domain Bacteria; phylum Pseudomonadota; class Alphaproteobacteria; order DATDPM01; family DATDPM01; genus JBAVNO01. The sequence goes on from JBAVNO010000149.1 coordinate 19,880, forward strand.
GCGCCCCAGACGGCCGGCCAGCCTTGACTCCGAGGGGCCGAATGCTACCTATTTTGAAGGGGTTTGACCCGGGCCGGCTCGATGGCCGGCACGATTGCCGGGCGACGTGTCCGGCAAGGCTGCGCGCTTGGCGAAAAAGGTCTTTATTAAAACATACGGCTGCCAGATGAACGTTTACGACTCCGCCCGCATGGCGGATGTCCTGGCGCCGCTTGGATTCATTCCCGCAGACGGACCCGAGGATGCCGACATGGTCATCCTCAACACCTGCCATATCCGCGAGAAGGCGGCCGAGAAGGTGTATTCCGAGCTGGGGCGCCTGCGCCTCCTCAAGGACCGGCGCCGCGCGGCCGGCCGCGACATGCTGCTGGCGGTCGCCGGATGCGTGGCCCAGGCCGAGGGCGAGGAGATGCTGGAGCGGGCCCCGTTCGTGGACATGGTGTTCGGGCCCCAGACCTATCATCGCCTGCCCGAGATGATGGCAAGGGCGGCTCGGGCGGCCGCGAAGCGGCGGGCCGGGGACGACGGGCGCGGCGGCGCGGAGCGCGGCGTCGGCGTCATCGACACCGATTTTCCTCCTGAGCCCAAGTTCGATTTCCTGCCCCAGCCCGGCGTTTCCGGCCCCGCCGCCTATCTTTCGGTCCAGGAGGGCTGCGACAAGTTCTGCACCTTCTGCGTCGTCCCCTACACGCGCGGCGCCGAATATTCGCGTCCCGCGGCCGACGTGCTGGCGGAGGCGCGGCAGATGGTGGCGAACGGCGCCCGCGAGATCACGCTTCTGGGTCAGAACGTCAACGCCTATCACGGCGCCCCGCCGCGCTCCGCCGCGCACGGGCCTTCGGAGTGGGGCCTGGGGCGCCTCATCCGGGAGATGGCAGAGATCGACGGTCTCGATCGCATCCGCTACACCACGTCTCATCCCGCCGACATGGACGACGATCTCATCCGCGCCCACGGCGAGGTGGATCGCCTGATGCCGTTCCTGCATCTGCCGGTGCAATCGGGCTCGGACCGCGTGCTGCGGGCGATGAATCGCCGCTACCAGGCTGACGATTTCCGCCGCATCGCCGAGAAATTGCGCGCCGCGCGGGCGGACATGGCGCTGGCGTCCGACTTCATCGTCGGATTCCCCGGCGAGACGCGCGCGGACTTCGAAGACACGCTCAAACTCGTCCGCGACGTCGCCTTTGCCCAGGCCTATTCGTTCAAGTTCAGCCCGCGGCCCGGCACGCCCGCGGCGGCGATGGAAGATCAGGTCGACGACGACGAAAAGGCCGCGCGGCTGGACCAGCTTCAAGCGCTGCTGAACGCGCATCAGGCGGCCTTCAACGCGGGCTTCGTCGGCCGCGTCGTGCCGGTGCTCCTGGACCGGCGCGGCCGCCTGGCCGGCCAGCTCGCCGGACGCACGCCGCACATGCAGGCCGTCCATGTCGCATGCGACGACCGGCATTGGGGCGCGATCGTGCCCGTTCGCGTCGAATCCGCGTTCGTGAACAGTCTCGCCGGAAGCATCGAGGACACGGCGGCGCGCGAAACCGCCCTCGGCGGCGGCGGTTGTGCGGAAGGAGCGGCCGCGTGACGCAAACCACATCGAAAACCGGCGACGCCATCGTTTACGTGCAGTTCGAGGACAATCGGCTGCTGCCCCTCGTGTTCGGCGAGCATGACGAGCATCTCTCGCGGGTCGAGCAGGAGCTGGGCGTGTCGGTGGTCCCGCGCGGGAATCGGCTGGCCATTTCCGGCCCCCCGGAGGCGACGGCGGCGGCCCGCGCCGCGCTCCAGTCGCTCTATGCCCGGGCGGAACGGGGCGAAGTCATGGACACGGGCGAGGTGTATGCGGCGGTGCGGCTCGCCGTGGATGCCGTGCGCCGGGGCGGCGAGGTGGTGGGCGCCTTCGCCGACGAACGGCTGACCATTCGCACCCGCAAGCGCGACATCATCGCGCGTTCGCCGCGCCAGGCGGCGTATGTGCGGGCGCTGCGCGAATACGGGCTGGTGTTCGCGCTCGGTCCCGCGGGAACGGGAAAGACGTATCTCGCGGTCGCCACCGCGGTGTCGCTCCTGAGCGAGGGCGAAGTGGACCGCATCGTTCTGTCCCGTCCGGCGGTCGAGGCCGGCGAACGGCTCGGTTTCCTGCCCGGCGATCTGCGCGAAAAGGTCGACCCGTACCTGCGTCCGCTCTACGACGCGCTGCACGACATGATGCCCGGAAATCTGGTGGTGAAACGGATGGTGGACGGCGACATCGAAGTGGCGCCGCTCGCCTTCATGCGCGGCCGCACCCTTTCCAACGCCTTCATCATCCTGGACGAGGCGCAGAACACGACGGCGGGACAGATGAAGATGTTCCTGACCCGGATGGGCGAAAACTCGCGCATGGTGGTCACCGGCGATCTGAGCCAGGTCGATCTCGCCCCCGGCCAGCGCTCGGGGCTGGACGAGGCGGTCGAGGTGCTCCGCGACGCCGAGGGCGTCGCGTTCATCCGCTTTACCGACGACGACGTCGTGCGCCATCCCCTGGTGACGCGGGTCGTCCGCGCCTATGACGCGCACGAGCGCAAACGCGCGAGCGCGGCGTCCGAGGCGAGAGCGGCGGCGGCCAAGCGGGACAGCGAGAAGGGCGGCGCGGATTGAACACCCGCCCGGCGTCGAAGGCGCCGAACGAACCATGACGAATCACGCGGACATCGCGGTCACGGTCCAATCCGGCGATTGGGACGCGCGCGTGCCCGGCGGGCAGGATTTGTGCCGCAGGGCCGCGGACGCCGCCGTGCGCGAAGGCGCACACGGGCTTGACGGCCGTGCGGTCGAGCTGGCGGTGGTGCTGGCGGACGACGATTTCGTGCGCACGCTCAATCGCACCTACCGGCATCAGGACAAGCCCACCAACGTGCTCTCCTTTCCCTCGGGGTTTCTCGCCGGCGGGTCCGGCGACCCGGGGCACGGCGCGCTGGCGCTGGGCGACGTGGTGATCGCGCTGTCCACGCTGTGCCGCGAAGCGGCGGACCAGGGCAAGCCGATCCAGGACCATCTCGCGCATCTCGTGGTCCATGGCGTGCTGCATCTTCTGGGGTATGATCACGATGAAGAAACGGAGGCCCAGGCGATGGAGGCGTTGGAAACCAGGCTTCTCGCCGGGCTTGGCGTCGCCGACCCCTATGGGGGCGAACGGGCCCGCGTTCGGGCGTGAGCGTCAAGGGCGGCTGTCGCGCGGTGACAAGGCATGAATGACACATCGTCCACTTCGTCCGGCCGCGCCGGCGACGGCCCGCACCCATCCCTTTTCGAGACGCTGCGGCATTGGCTGCGCGGACTGTTCGGGGCCAAGGCCGGCGAGGAGTCGCTGCGTGCCGCGATCGAGGAGATGATCGTCGAGGGCGCGGGTGAGGAAACCACCATCGCGCCCGGCGAGAAGACTCTTCTCACCAACATCCTCAATTTGAAGGACGTCACCGTCGAAGACGTGATGGTGCCGCGCGCGGATATCGTGGCGGTGGATATCGAGACCCCGTTCGACGATCTCGTCGCGCTGTTGACGGCGCAGGCGCATTCGCGCGTGCCGGTCTATCGCGAGACGCTCGACGACGTCGCCGGCATGGTTCACATCAAGGACGTCATGGCCTGGATCGGGAACAAGGCCGCGTTCAAGCTCGCCAAGCTGTTGCGCAAGGTGCTGTTCGTGGCGCCGTCGATGCGCGTTCTCGATCTCCTGCTCGAAATGCGGATGACGCGGGTGCATATGGCCCTCGTCGTGGACGAATATGGCGGCATCGACGGTCTGGTCACGGTCGAGGACTTGGTGGAGGAGATCGTGGGCGAGATCGAGGACGAGCACGAGATCCGCGAGGTGCCGGTGATGATCGAACGGCCCGACGGCTCCATCGAAGCCAGCGCCCGGGCCACGCTGGAGGAATTCGAGACCCGCTTCGGCGGAGTGGCCACCGACGAGGAGCGCGAGGACATCGATACCCTGGGCGGCCTGGTGTTCTCGATCGCCGGGCGCGTGCCCACGCGGGGCGAGGTGATCCGCCACACCAGCGGCCTGGAATTCGAGGTGCTGGACGCCGATCCGCGCCGGATCCGGCGGCTGATCATCCGCAAACTGCCCGGGACGGCCGGCGAAGGCGAAAAGATGTGATGCGGCGCATGGCCGCCAAAGCCGCAGCCGTGCGCGAGCGCGCCGATGCCGCAGCCGATTTGCGGACCGGCGCCGCCCGGCGCGCCGG
>JBAVNO010000150.1:0-2418 GCA_049691095.1 Alphaproteobacteria bacterium
GTTCAGCGGTTGCTGGATGAGAAGGGCCATAACGTCTGGTCTGTCCATCCGGACGATTCCGTGTTTGATGCCATCCAAATGATGGCGAATAAAGACGTAGGTGCATTGCTTGTTATGGAGAACGACAAACCTGTCGGTATCGTTAGCCAATGGGACTATTCCCGGAAAGTTATCTTGAAAGGTAAGTCATCGCCTAAAACACCAGTCCGGGACATCATGACAACTCGAATTATCTGTGCGCGACCCGAGCAAACGGTCGAAGAATGCATGGCTGTCATGACCGAAACACACGTGCGGCATCTCCCTGTTCTGCGTGAGGAACGATTGGTTGGCATCGTTTCGATGGGCGATCTGGTCAAAAGCATTATCACCGATCAGAAATTCACCATTGAGCAGCTCGTACATTACATCCATGGCTAGGGAGCAGTATTAGACGATTTTAGCGGAGGTTCGCCGCTAGCTGCTGACGTTGTTATAAGATTTTGAGTCTTTTGTTAGAATCGCTGTACTCAGTCATCAAATCAGCGATCTATCCGGAAAATCCGGCTTAACATGTTTACATGCGGAATATTTCCGTAAATCCCATCCACATCGTCGGCGGCGGGCTGGCGGGGGCCGAGGCCGCGTGGCAGGCGGCGCGCGCCGGTGTGCCCGCCGTGATCCACGAGATGCGGCCCGTTCGCGCCACCGACGCCCACAAGACCGACCGGCTGGCCGAGCTCGTGTGCTCCAATTCGCTGCGCTCCGACGACGCCGAGAACAACGCCGTCGGCCTCCTGCACGAGGAGATGCGCCGCTGCGGCTCTCTGATCCTGCGGGCCGCGGACGAGAACAAGGTGCCGGCCGGCGGCGCGCTGGCCGTGGACCGGGATGGATTCGCGACCTCGGTGACGAGCGCGCTGGAATCCGAACCGCTGGTCACCGTCGAACGCGAGGAGATCGCGGGATTGCCGCCGGCCGATTGGGATTCGGTCATCATCGCCACCGGGCCGCTGACCTCGCCCGCGCTGGGCGACGCGCTCAAAACGCTCACCGGCGAGGAGGCGCTTTCCTTCTTCGATGCCATCGCCCCCATCGTCCACAAGGAATGCATCGATTTCGACGTGGTCTGGTTTCAGTCGCGCTACGACAAGGGCGATGGGCGCGACTACATCAACTGCCCCATGGACGAGGCGCAGTACGGCGCCTTCGTCGACGCGCTTCTGGCTGGCGAAAAGACGGAATTCAAGGACTGGGAGAAGTCGACACCCTATTTCGAGGGCTGCCTGCCCATCGAGGTGATGGCGGAGCGCGGGCGCGACACGCTGCGTTTCGGGCCCATGAAGCCGGTGGGCCTGACCGATCCGAAGACCGGGCGGCGGCCCTATGCCGTCGTGCAGCTTCGCCAGGACAACGCGCTGGGCACGCTCTACAACATGGTCGGGTTCCAGACCAAGCTGAAGCACGGCGAGCAGTCGCGAGTCTTCCGCATGATCCCCGGCCTCGAACGCGCGGAGTTCGCGCGGCTGGGCGGCCTGCACCGCAACACCTTCCTCAACGCGCCGCGGCTCCTCGACTCGACTCTGCGGCTCAAGCGCGATCCTAGGCTCCGGTTCGCGGGCCAGATCACCGGCGTCGAGGGCTATGTGGAGAGCGCCGCCATCGGCCTGCTGGCGGGCCGTTTCGCGGCGGCCCAGCGTCTGGGCGTGTCTCTAGTCTCGCCACCGCCGACCACGGCGCTGGGCGCGCTGCTGGGCCATATCACCGGAGGCGCCGAAGCCGAGACCTTCCAGCCCATGAACGTGAACTTCGGCCTGTTCCCGCCCCTTGCCGGCCGGGCCAAGGGCAGGGACCGCAAGCGCATGATGACCAAACGGGCGCTCGAGGATCTGGGCGCGTGGCTCGCGGGCAGCCGCGCCGCCGCGGAATAGCCCCGGCCAGGGCCAAGCCCCCTACTCCTCGTTTCCCTTGCGGTAGAGCTTCTCGCGCTCGCGGGCGGCCTTGATGATCGGATGCTCCTCGGCCGGGGTGGTGTCGTTCTCCGCTTCGCCCGCGCCGCCGAATAGGGTCGCCGCGCGCAGCCGGGCCTGGCGGATGATCGGATGGTCCTGCGCGCCTTCGCCCTCCGCCTGACCGGGGACGGCCCCCGCCGCGCCCGCCCATTCGCCGAGCTGGGTCGAGATCAGGGCCGCGAGCTCCTGCTGGCGGCGCCGCGCCATGGCGATCAGCCGTTCCGTCGCCGATAGGGAGTCGGGGAGCGTGGCCGGGTCCCACGTCCACCGCAGCGCGATCTGGTCGCCCGGGCCCGCCTTGCGCGTGTGGGCGCGCACCGTCCAGCGATTCTCCCCGGCGTCCTCGACTTCGAGCGGCGCCGCCGGCCCGGCGCCCGCGCCCCGGTCGGCGCGGATGGTGACGTCTTGGGGACGCACCCCCTCGAAC
>JBAVNO010000151.1:0-8005 GCA_049691095.1 Alphaproteobacteria bacterium
GTGGCGGCGGTGGGCGCAGTCTCTGCCGGCATGGCCGGCTCGGTGACCGCGGTGGTAGTTTCGGCCGGCTTCCGGTAGCTCCACCACAGCGCCCCGGCTATCGCGACCGCCAATATGACCAGCGCGATGACGGCTGTCCCCCGATTAGGATTCCTCTGCGAGTCCATTCCCGATCCTCCCCATAGCTTCCGTTTTGTCACGGATTATTGAATTAATTAGCCCTTATAGCCGAACGGGGCGCAGGCCAACAACCCGAATCGGCGGCAAAACCCGCGACTTAGCAGCGCATCCCCGGCCCGGCGCCCCCGCGCGGGCAAAAAAAAGCCCGGCATCCCGAAGGATGCCGGGCTGATTTGGAAGCTTAGGTCTACGGAAGCTGGAAGACGCTCAGCACGCCGCCCAGAGCCGTGTACTCGGACAGGCCGGCATAACCGCCGACGGCGCCGAGACCAGCGGACGGGTCCGTCAGACCAGCGGCGAGGCCGATACCGGCCCAACCACCGACGCCCGACATGACGCCAATCTGCTGCTTGCCCTTGTGTGACCAAGTGTTGGTGTTGCCGATGATGCCCGACGGGGTCTTGACCTGCCAGAGCAGCTTGCCCGAATTGGCGTCGACCGCCTTCTCATAGCCCTCGAGGGTGCCATAGAAGACAACGTCGCCAGCCGTGGCGAGGGCGCCCGCCCAAGCGGAGAACCGCTCGGGATCGGACCATACGATCTTGCCCTTGCCAGCATCCCAGGCAATGAAGTTGCCCATGTTGGTCGTGCCATCGCCCGTGACCTTACCGGCCGGGAACATGGACAGCGTCGCACCGACATAAGCGTTGCCGGGAACGTACTCGACCCGGGTCGGCTCATAGTCCATGCAAACATGGTTGGTCGGGACGTAGAACAGCTTGGTCTTCGGCGAGTACGCTGCCGGCTGCTGGTCCTTCGAACCAAGGGCCGCCGGGCAGATGTTCGTGGTGTTCACGTCTTCGCCATTGGTGTGCGTGCTGTACCGCGGCACAACCTGCGGACGGCCCGTCTTCATGTCGACGTGGGTCGCCCAGTTGACGGCCGGATCGTACTTCTCGGCAACGAGCAGCGCGCCATCTTCGCGGTCCATGGTGTAGGCGAAGCCGTTGCGGTTGAAGTGAACGAGCGCCTTGTGGGTCTTGCCGCCCACATCCTGGTCAACGAGGATCATCTCGTTGATGCCGTCATAGTCCCACTCGTCGTGGGGCGTCATCTGGTACAGCCAGCGGGCCATACCGGTGTCCGCATTACGCGCATTAATGGTCATCGACCACTTGTTGTCGCCCGGACGGACGACCGGGTTCCAGGTCGAGGGGTTGCCGGTGCCGTAGTACAGGAGGTTCAAGTCCGGATCCCACGCATAGTGACCCCAGATCGAGCCGCCGCCGGTCTTCCAGGCGTCGCCTTGCCAGGTCTTCAGGCTCGAGTCTTTGCCGATGGGCTTGCCGAGCTCGGTGGTCTTCTCCGGATCGACCAGGAGGTCGCTGTCCGGGCCCATCGAGTAGGCGCGCCACACCCGCTTGCCGGTCTTGAGGTCGTACTGGGTCCAGTTGCAACGGACGCCGAATTCGGCACCCGAGCAGCCGACGCCGACCTTGTCGTTGACGACGAACGGAACGCCGGTGCCGGTCGAGGCCGAAACACCGTAGTTGCCGGTGCCGGGATCCATGTTCTGGACCGACCACACCACCTTGCCCGTCTTCGCATCGAGAGCGACGAGGGTCGTGTCGGCCAGATGGACGAGGATCTTGCCATCCGCGTACGCCGCGCCGCGATTGACGTTATCGCAGCACATCACGCTGACAACACGCTCTTCGGTGAAGCCCGACGGGAACTTGCCGCCCTGTACCGGATTGTACTTCCACAGGATGCGGCCGTTGTCGTTGAGGTCGAGAGCGTAGACGATGTTCGGGATCGGGGTGACGATGTACATCACGTCGCCCAGCACCAGCGGGCCGCCTTCGTGGCCGCGCAGGACGCCGGTCGAGAACTGCCACGCCAGGCCCAGATTCTTCACGTTGTCCTTGTTGATCTGGTCGAGAGTGCTGTATCGCGTGCCCGAAAAGTTGCCCGAGGCCATGACCCACTGGTTCGGGTCAGCCTGGAGCTTCAGCAGTTCTGAGTTGGCGAGCGCCATGCCCGGCAACGCAACGACCGCTGTCGCCGCAAGTAACGTTTTTACGGGAATTCTCATGTGGTCATTCCTCCCCACTAGGTTGTCGCTTTCCGTCAGATCGGAAAACTTACTGGGGCTGCGCCCAATCAGCCGACTGTCATCGAAATCCGTTTGTTCCAGAGGACGCAGACATGACGACCTCCGGAATGACGGGAAACCTGCGATGAAAGAAAGACTCGATTAAGCCTACACAACCCGACGGCATGATAAGGGCCTTCGTCGAATGGGGTCAAGATTCTTTTCTTTAATGATTTTTCGCCGATTCGCGCGGCTCCGCGCGGCATTCGCGCACGTCGCGATCGACGTCGGAACGGGGCGTTCGATCGCAGTCTGCGAAACCGCCAACGGCGGGTTGCGCGTGGGCAACCGAATCCGCGCCGAGGCGATCATTTTGCACTGCAGCGCCGCCGCGCGTAACCCCTATCGGCGAGGAACATCCATGGAACAAACGGGCACCGCCGGTCGTGCCTGTGAACGACGGGCGCGGAATTCCCCGATTCGCGAACACGCAAATGAGTAGAGATAGTATCTGCCGCGGCTTAACCTGTACCAACGCTTGTTTTGTCAGGATCCGGTTGCATTTCTAATCTTCTCTTGCCCGCGGCCTCGTCCTGCCCCCGGCCCAGGACATGGTGCGGCGCGGCGCACCTGCGACAAGCGCGTGGCGAAGCCCTATATTTCTCATGAAGCAGAGGCCTTCGAGGCGAGCAGGCGAGGCGGCCAAGAAGGTTAACGCCAAGGGTGACACCGGATGAACAAGGCCACGCGATCGAACGGCAGGCGGCGGTGGACGCGATTCTGGCGAGCGCGATGCTCTGGCGGCGCGCTCCGAGCGGCCTTTCTGCTGGTGGCGGGATTTTCCGCCCCTTGGCTCGCGGCCGTCACGACATACGCGCCGGCGGCGCATGCCGGCGGCCTGGCCGTGACCGAAGTGGCCCCCGGCGTGTTCGTCCACACCGGCGTGCATGAGGACATCGGGCCCGCCAATCACGGCGACATCGCCAATATCGGATTCATCGTCGGCCAAAAAGGCGTGGCGGTCATCGACACCGGCAACACGCTGGCGTTAGGGCAGGAACTGCGCGCCGCGATCCGCGAGGAAACGGACCGTCCGGTCCTGTATGTCATCAACACCCATGTTCATCCCGACCACATCTTCGGCAACGCGGCGTTCCGCGAGGACAAGCCGCAGTTCGTCGGTCACGAGAAGCTGGCCGAAGCGATGACGAACAAGGCGCCCTTCTATCTCGAGACGCTCCGGACCTTCATGGGCGCCGACAGCGCCAAGGGCATCGAGGTCATTCCGCCCACCGTGGCCGTGAAAACCGGCGCGCCCCTGGAGCTCGACCTCGGCGGCCGGACCTTGACCGTCACGGCCTTTCCCACGGCGCACACCAACACCGACGTCACCGTGATGGACTCCAAGACCAGGACGCTGTGGAGCGGCGACCTCGTCTTCGTCGGCCGCGCGCCCTCGCTGGACGGCAGCATCCTGGGGTGGGTCAAGGCGATCGATGTGCTCAGACGGGTGAAGGCCGACCGCGTGGTCCCCGGCCACGGGCCGGCGAGCGTGGAATGGCCGGCCGCCCTCGACGACGAGAGCCGGTATTTCGCCGTCCTGCTGAAGGACGTCCGCGCCGTGCTCAAGGCGAACGGGACCATCGAGCAGGCGATCAAGACCGCCGGCCAGGAGGAAAGCGGCAAATGGGCGTTGTTCGACGACTACAACGGCCGCAACGTCACCCAGACTTTCGTCGAGCTGGAATGGGAGTGACGGCCCGTCCGTAGGCCGCCCGGACGTGGCCCGGAAGGGTCTCGGACGGGCCGGAGCGGCTCACGAAGAAGTGATGGGGGGCAGGGCGAATCGGCTGCGGAAGCGCCTTGAAGATATGGGATTTTACGCCAACCTGATGTATTATAATTGGTCAAATTTGGCCAACCGATGCGGCCAACCGATGCGGCCGGTCGATGGGGCGCAGGGAGTTGACCCGGCGCGGCATGGGCCATGGCGGTCGGACACGAGCCGCCGGCGAGAGCAGGCAAGCCGCAAGAGGCGGGAATACGTGCCGCAACACGGGCATAGTTAGGGACAGGAGCGATCGATGCAGGCGAAGTCATTTTCTCGATTCGGCGCGGGACTGACGGCGCTGGCCGCATGCGCGCTGATCATGGGCGCGGCGGTGTCCGTGCGTGCGGAATCGCAGGGTGTTGCGCCGGGCGAAGGCGACCAATGGGACCGGGCGCGGGCCGAAGTGCAGGGTCAGCTCGACACCTGGTCGAATATCAAGGAATCACTTTTCCCGGGCAGGACCATCGAGGACGGCAAAGACGTGATCAGCCTCGAGACACCCTATCGGGCGCTCGATGCGTCTGTGGTCCCCATCAGCATCACGGCGATGAAGCCGCAAACCGCGGGCCAATACATCAAGGATTTGTACCTCATCATCGACGAGAATCCCTCGCCGGTCGCGGCCGTGTTTCATCTGACGCCCGACACCGGCAAGGCCGACATCTCGACCCGGGTGCGCGTCAACAAGTACACGAACGTCCGCGCGGTGGCGGAAACGAACGACGGCAAGCTGTATATGGTCGCCAATTTCGTGAAGGCCACGGGCGGCTGTTCGGCGCCGGCCTTGAACGACAAGGAAGCCGCGATGGCCCGGCTGGGCAAGATGAAGTTCAAGATGCTGAAGGGCGGCGGCAACGAGCTGAGCGAGGCGCAGCTTCTCATCAGCCATCCGAACTATTCGGGCCTGCAGTTCGATCAGATCAGCCGCCACGAGATTCCCGCCGATTTCGTCAAGACGCTCGAGGTCAGCGTCGGAGACAAGAAGGTCTTCAGCGCCGACACCGATATTTCGATCAGCGAGGATCCGAGCTTCATCTTCCATTTCGTGGATCCTGGCAGCGGCGAGATCAAAGCCATGGTCACCGACTCCGAGGGCCGCAAATTCGAGCACAGCTGGCCCGTGTCGGCGAAGGTGGAAGGCTAAACGCCGAAGGCGTCGGCGCCCCGATAGGGACCGACGCGCCGAAAGGTCAGATTTCCAGCTTAGATCTTCGATTGCGATGCGGGGCGGCTCAAGAAGCCGCCCCGGCTTCATGGGCGATCGATCGCGATCCGGTGCTCAGGGTCTCCCGATCGGCCGCGCGTTCACGCCTCGGGACTCGGGCACGCGCGGCCTAAGGCCCAAAAGCACTTCGGCCTAGAAGCACTTCAGCTCGGCCGCCGCCTCGCCGCGGAAAAGCTTGTCGAGAGGCTCCTTCACCACGTCCAGGCCGCGATAGGCCTCGATATTCGGCGTGTGGAGCTGTTGCAAGGACAGGATCGTCTCGACCTGTACATAATCGTCATAGCTCATGCGGCTTGCGATGGCGTCGATCGCGCACGAGCATTTGTGCAGGAACTCCCGATTGCGCTCGTTCGACGACATACAGGCGAAAACGTACTCGGCCCGCGCCTCGGTCGGGAAATCGTTGACCCTGCCGATTGCCGAAGCGGGGCCGGACCAGAACGCGACCGCGACCGCGGCGACCAATCCTATCGTTGCGATGTTCTTGTGACTCACGTGAGACCTCCTTATTCCTCCTCGCGGGAGATGGTTCGGTTTCGCGCCGCCGTCAACCGGTACGCGTCAATTCTTCGGCGACGCCTCGTCGCGTTTCCGGTCGGCCACGGCGGTCGCGTCCGTTTTCGAGGTGTCCTCCTTGGACGCCGGCTTGGCCTCCGCCTTGCCTGACCCCAGCTTCTTGGTGCCGTGGAACGTCACCGCTTCGTAGGTCAGCGGCGCGTCTTCCGAGGGCCCCGGCGTCATGGCGCTCACCTTGTAGTAACCGCCCGGAATCTCATCGGAGAGAACGAAGACATAGACCTTGTATTCGAACCTCGGAAAGCGATCCACGAGGTCGGCATGCACATAGGGCTGGACGCGAATCTCGGTCCCCTTGTACTCGCGCCCGTCGTGGGTGAACGTCACCGGCTTCACTTCCGCCGTGCCCGCCAAGGCATTCAGAATCTGTTTGCGGAAATAGAGGGCGTTGCCGCCCGTGAGGCGCTGCATGTCCTGGACGTCGCGTTCGAGGAAGAGCACCGAAATGGGGTTGCCCGTCACCGCCGGGTAGGGGGGAAAATCGATGTAGTGCTCGCCGGTCAGGAACCGGAACGCTATGTCCTTCTTGCCCGAATCCTGGATGTTGTTGACGTCGGCCTCGACGGTGTCGGAGAACCCCTCCTCCATCGTGCCCTTCTTCTCGAAGTCGTAGGTCAGCGTCGTCGGCTCGGTGATCAGCTTGAGATGGTTGGTCGTGAAGATCGCCTGGTTGGCGGGCGACAGGTCGGCCGGGTTCATGGTCGCAAACGCCGGTCCCCACCAGCCCGCGATGGCGGCCGTTACGGCGGCCGCTGCCAGCACTCTCAATGACGGTCTCAATTCCATTCCTCCCGGAGGCACGCCACCGTCCCCGGACGGGGCCGCCCGCTTCCAAAATTGTTGGTCGATGATTGGCCGAACTGCCTGGGACAATAGAGCAAAGGGCCGCGAAATGCCAGTCCGTGGCGCTCCCCGCTGATACCCGCCACGGTCCCGCCGCCGTCCCGCCGCCGTCCCGGCGCCATCCCGCCGCCATCGCCCGAGGAGGGGGCCTCGACCGCCGTTTTTTCCGTCAACCGCGGCCACTTAAGCCGCCGGGTAAGCCGCCGGGCGAATCCCAGGGCGGGGTCCTGGCGGCCCGGTCCGGCTTCGGCCCAAGGCTCGCGCCCCGGCCCGGGCTTGATCGTGGCGCAGGCGCCGCCCCGCGGCGCCTTGGTGGGGCGACGCTTTGCCGGGGGAACGGCGATTTGTTAGCTTGGCCCGAAAGCCGGATGCCGGGCCCCGCGCCTCTCGCGCGCCCCGGACCGGCCGGGGCAGGGGGCAGAGCGCAGGGGGCAGGGGTGGCGAAACCAGGTGCAGGTCGATCGAGAACCAGGCGGCGAAGGCGCGCCAAGGCGGCGCCGGGCGGCGCCGGCCAGTACCGCATGTTCGTGCGCGACTTCGTGCTTTCCTGCCGCATCGGGGTGCACGCCCACGAGCGGGAAACGGCGCAACGGGTGCGGGTGAACGTCGACCTCGCGGTGGACGATGTCTGCGCCGCCACCGGCGACGACATCGCGGCCGTGGTGTCCTACGAGGACGTGGTGTTCGGCGTGCGGGCGGTCGCGGCCTCCGGCCACATCAACCTCGTCGAGACCATGGCGGACCAGATCGCCGATCATTGCCTGGCCGATCCCCGCGTCCGCGCGGCCCGGGTCCGGGTCGAGAAGCTCGACGTGTTCCCCCAGGCCGAAAGTGTCGGCGTCGAGATCGAGCGTGTCCGCGCCGCTTCCTGATGGCCGAGCCGCGGAGCCGGCCGCGGCCCTGAGCGTAGTCAAGCTCGGCGGCAGCCTGGCCGAATCGGGCGCGCTTCGCCCCTGGCTTCAGGCGCTTTCGTCGCTGCGGGGCGCCGGTCTGGTGATCGTGCCCGGCGGCGGCCCGTTCGCCGACGCGGTTCGCCGGGCCCAGCGCCTCCACGGATTCTCTGACGAAGCGGCCCACCGCATGGCGCTCGCCGCCATGGAGCAGTTCGGCCTCATGCTGTGCGATCTCGCCCCCGCGCTGGTCCCGGCCGCCACCCGGCAAGCCATCGCGCTCGCCGTGGCGCGGGGCGACATTCCGGTCTGGATGCCGAGCCGGATGCTCGGCAAACGCGCCGACGTGAGGGCGAGCTGGGACGTGACCTCGGACTCGCTGGCGGCGTGGCTTGCGTCCGCGCTCGAGGCCCACAGCCTCACGC
>JBAVNO010000152.1:0-2842 GCA_049691095.1 Alphaproteobacteria bacterium
AGGGGTGGCCGAGAGGCTGAAGGCGGCGGTTTGCTAAACCGTTATACGCTTGAAAAGGCGTATCGAGGGTTCGAATCCCTCCCCCTCCGCCACCCTTCGCGCTTACGCGGTTCGGGTGGCAGGCCACGCGAAGCGCGTTAGAGCGAAGGAGTGTCCGCCGAAGTCTTGGCGTAGGCGGGCCTCTCTTGCAGTACGTCTACGTCCTTCATAGCGAAGTCGATCCGGCTCGCTTCTATGTCGGGATGACGTCCGATCCTGAGCGGCGTCTGCAAGAGCACAGCGCCGGAAAATCCGTTCACATGAACAAACACAAACCTTGGAAGCTCTCGGTCTGCGTCGGGTTTCTGGATCGCACCAAGGCGCTCCGGTTCGAGCGATATCTCAAGTCCGGCTCCGGGCGAGCCTTCGCCAAGAAGCACTTCTGAATTCCCACGGCGACGGGTTTGCCCCAGACTGTCTACTCCGCCCGTTCCCAACCGCACGCCCGATCCCGTGACTCGTCGAATGGCATCCTTCGGCACCGCGCTCTTGCTTGCCGCCGCGCTGTGCTGGGGCGCGTGGTGGGCGATGGGTGCTCCGGTTTCCGTTCCCGACGCGCCGCCGGGCAAGGTCCGTTGCGTCAGCTACACGCCGTTCCGGGGCTCCGAGAGCCCGTTCGATCCCACCTATGTCGCGGACCCGGCCCGCATGGAGGAGGATCTGCGGCTCCTCTCGGGCGTGTCGGATTGCATCCGCCTCTATGCGCCCGATCAGGGCCTGTCGATGGCGGTGCCCATCGCCGCGGCCCATGGCATGAGAGTGCTGCTGGGGATCTGGATCGGCGCCGATGACGCGGCCAACGAAAGCCAGATCCGGCTCGGGCTGACGCTCGCCGAGGCGTTCCGCCCGCACATCAAGGCGCTCGTCGTCGGCAACGAGGTCCTGCTGCGCGGCGAGCAGACCGCGCACGCCATGGCCGCGTTCGTCCGGCGCGTCAAAAGGCTTTCCGGCGGTCTTCCCGTCACCTATGCCGACGTCACCGATTTCTGGCTCACGGCCCCCGACGAATTGGCCGATGCGGTCGATTTCATCACCATTCACATCCTGCCCTATTGGGAGGACGAGCCCGCGTCGGCCGCGCATGCCGTCCAATCGGTCGAAAGCGCCGTCGCGCGGGTGCACACGCGATTCCCGGAAAAGCCCATCGTCATCGGCGAGATCGGATTCCCGAGCCAGGGGCGCGAGCGCGAAACCGCGGTTCCGTCCCTCGTCTCCCAGGCGCGATTCCTTCGCTCCTTCGTGGCCTACGCGCACGACTCGAATCTCGACTACAACCTGATCGAGGCCTTCGATCAGCCCTGGAAGCGCCTGCTCGAAGGCACCGTGGGCGGCTCCTGGGGCCTGTTCGACGAGGCGCGGCAGCCCAAATTCCCCTGGCGCGGCCCGGTCAGCAACCATCCCCAATGGATGCGGGAGGCGGGCGCCAGCGCCGCCTCCGCCTTCGTGCTGTTGCTGGGCTGGTTCATGGCCGGCCGTTTGAGCTCGGTTCGCCGCGCCGGCTTGCTCGGCAACTGCGCGGGGGCCGCGGGCATCCTGCTCGTGTTGCAGGCGGAGCATTCCTGGGCGGCGTGGCGCTCGGGTGTGGAACTGGCGGTCGAGGGGCTGGTGTTCGTGGCGTCACTGGCCGCGGCATTCTTCCTTCCGCCCGAGATGGCGAAAGGGCGCGGGGCCGTTGCCCCGGCGTCCGTCGCGCTCACGCTGCAATTCCTGCGCGCGCCCCGCCGCATGGCCTTCGACCGCACCATCGGCCTTGGCGGGCTTCGGCTGGCCGCCGCGATCTCCGCGCTCGTCGTTTCTCTCTGTCTCGCCTTCGACCCGCGCTACCGCGACTTTCCCATCGCCGCCTTCACCGCGCCGGCCGTGGGGTTCGCCTGGATTTCGCTGGCGCGCAAAGACGCGTGGCGTGCCGTCACCGGGCGCTACGAGGAAGCGGTTCTGGCGGTCCTGTTCGCCGCCACCGCCGCGATCATCCTCGTCAACGAGACGCCGCGCAATCTCGAGGCCGACCTTTGGTGCGCCATCGCGCTCCTGATGGCGTTGCCGTGGGTGGGTGCGGTGCGGGGCGCCGAGCTGGGGCGGTGGGGAGGCTAGATCCGGAGTCTTGCGCGGCCGGCGAGGCCCAGCAGGCTGAGGATGAGGGCAACAGCGCCGTATTCGGTGTTGTAGACGACGAGCCCCAGGATGCCGGCGACGAGGCCGATGCCGAGCGCCCAGCGCCACCCGAACCAGAACCCGAGCGCGCCGAACGCAAGGCCGGTCCAGCCCCAGATCCAAAGCCCGTGGATCATGCCGAGAATATCGCGCACCTGACACCACCAGGGGCGCCCATGTTCGAGGCAGATGCCGCCGATCAGGCGCGACTGGAAAAACCCGTAGCGCAGGGCCAGCGCGAACGCGAGCGCGGCCGCCGCCCATGCCGCCCACGGCCGCAGATGGAGCCCATTGGGACGGGGCTCCGGCATGTCGCGCTTCATGGCCAAAAGGTCGTCGGCTCCGATCGAGGGGCGGGCATTTGCGAAGACGCATTTCTGGATACGTAGCGCAGCAAATCCGCCTCCGTCATCCTGGTTCGCGCTGCAGGCTTCGCAGGATTTGCCCAAGTATCGGAAGCGAACCAGGATGCCGTTCGAAACTGTAGCGAACAAGGCCCCCATGCATTACCTAATACCCCATCGAAAGCATCCCTCGGCACGCTGGCGAGGCCGCGACGCCTCACATGGTGATGCGAAACGGTGGCGCAGATCACGGGAAGGCACATGGTAGATAACCGTGTCGTGACATATCTCGATTTTGGGCCAGCCTC
>JBAVNO010000153.1:0-1809 GCA_049691095.1 Alphaproteobacteria bacterium
CCTCAATAATGCGTGAAATGACATCTAATCAGCACTTACAAGTAGATTTATCAGGGGCTTTGGGACATAATTCAGCTATGACACAAAACGTCCTTTTAGTACGGTTTGTGTCAAGAAATAAAATCCGTGCAAATTCGTTCGGTAAAGATGCCCAGAGGCCTGAGAATACTACGTCTTTCGTTCATCGATACCCATTTAACTCACTTTGGGGGAATGGTTCTGCTTCAGCGTTTTTGCAAGAAGATCGGTCTTCGTCGCTTATTACAGCGCTCCGTGAAAATTCCTCAGCGCAATATCGACTACCTTCCTTCCGATCTCATCCTCTCTCTTCTGTTCGCCATCATGGTAGGCTTGAGGCGAATCAACAAAACCGAGATCCTTCAATACAACGGAACCTTTCTTTTGCTGTTGGGACTTCCTCGATTCCCAGACCAATCTACATTACGCCGTTTCCTCAAGCGGCTTTCTCCCAAGTCTATCCGTCAACTGGTTGCCTTGCACGATCAGCTTCGGGCGAGATTGTTCCTGCTTCCCAGACCTCGTTTTTCACTGATTTTCGATCTGGATTCTGTCATCCTGGTCCTCTATGGCAAAGCCCAATGGGCTCGTGTAGGCTACAATCCCAAGAAACATGGCCGACGGTCCTATCACCCCCTCCTTTGCTTCGAAGCCCATCTTCAAGAGTTTTGGCATGGATCGCTACGTCCTGGAGATGCGGCGGCCAGTACGGGGGCTGTTCCATTTCTGAAAGTGTGTCTGGCCAAGGCCCCTCAATTCATTGCCCGATCTCGTATTCGGATTCGAGCCGATTCGGGATTTTTTGGCAAAAGGGTCGTCGAATTTCTCGATTCTACTGGCTGTGGCTACGCAATTGTAGCCAAGGAATATTCCACAATCAAATCTCGATCCAGGGAATGTCGTTTCAAAAAGCTTCGAGGGGGATGGGAAGTGGGAGAATTTCGATACAAACCCCTTCGTTGGAAAAGACCTCATCGATTTGTGGTGGTTCGACGCCCTATTCCCGAAGATCCCGTCGAGGCCCAACAACTCACGCTTTTCAAAGATCGCAAATATGCTTACCATGTCTTGGTCACCAATTTAAAGACTCATCCCTGGAGGGTCTGGCGATTCTATGCCAAGAGAGCTACCATCGAAAAGAACATCCGGGAACTTCTCTACGATTATCCCTTGGGCAAGATTCCCACCGACGATTGGGTGGCCAACGTTGCTTTCTTTCAGATGCTCCTCCTGGCATTCAATATCGTTCATTGGTTCAAGAGGTTATGTTTACCGAAAGAATATCTTCACACCACACTGGACACTATTCGGACGGACTTTCTCGTCCTGCCTGCCAGGTTCACGAAAAAAGGGAGCAAAAACCTGCTGATACTCCCCAAAGATTATCACTACCGGGAGCAGTTCGAGACCGCTCTCAAAAAAATCGACAAACTCAAGATTCCAAGAAATTCATGAATTTGCAAGCGGATAGCTTCTCTCAATCCAGTATTTATAAGGGTTTTCAAACAAAAAATAGTATTTTCACGCATTATTGAGGATAATAGAAGGAGACAGGATTGTTTCCGGAAGAAGCAATTCATCAGTTCAAGCTCTGGCTTTTAATAACCATCACTGTTTTCCCTTTGGCCATCGTACTTTTCAGTTTTCTTCTTAAGCTTCTTACAAAACGTTTCTTGAAAATTAGCCTTTCGTTCGTGCGGACTGTATGGATACAATTTGTGGCAATGATTCTTCCTTGGATTTTCACTCTCATACTTCTGGTCTTGACTCCGGTGGTCCAGAATCAATTAC
>JBAVNO010000154.1:0-8315 GCA_049691095.1 Alphaproteobacteria bacterium
GCCCCCCACCGCGGAAGCCAAGCCGGCGGCGGCCGGAGCGGCGATGGGCGGCGACCCGGCCGCGGGCGAGGCCGTGTTCAAGTCCCACCTTTGCTTCGCATGCCACAAGTTCGAGCCCGGCAAGAACGGCGCCGGGCCCAGTCTGGCCGGCGTCTATGGCCGCGCGGCCGGCGGATCGGAGGGCTTCGCCTATTCCGACGCCCTCAAGGGCTCCGGGATCGTGTGGACCGATGACTCGCTGGACAAATGGGTGGAGGGGCCCAAGAACGTGGTCGCGGGCACCAAGATGGTCCTGGCAAAACCGGTGACCGATGCCAAGGACCGGGCCGACTTGATCGCGTATATCAAGAAAGCGTCCGGCAGCTAGGGGCGTCCGGCGGCACTCCCGTCCGCCGGCGGGGCGAGACACACGAACGGATCATGAAGGCCAGGAACGTCTATCGGGCCGTCGTGGCCGATCTCGGCATCGGCAGGCGCGACGAGCGCCGTCTGGTGGGGCACGCTCTTTATATGTGGTGGCGGCTGAAGGGCGAGCGGACGATGCCATCCCTGGCCGACATCCCCTTCGGCGACAAGGCCGTCGGCCATGACGCCCGGCTCGGGCCGTATCTGTTCGCGGTCACCGTCGCGTCCTCGGACGAGGACGTCGCAATTCTGCACTGCGGCGAGATTCTCGCCGACATTTGCGGCCGGGATGTCACCGGCGAAATGGCGGCGCAATGTCTCCCGCCGACGATATGGGAAAAGCTGAGGTATACGTTCTCGGCCGCCGCGATCGCCGCCAAGCCGCTGCTGGCCAGCGGCCGTTTCGCCGGCAAGGACGGGGGGCGGTACCTTTTCCGCTCGATCATCCTGCCGCTCGGCGCCGATCCCAAGACGGTCGACCATCTGCTGTGCGCGATCAACTTCAAACCCGCGCCGCCGTGACCCGATTGCGCCCACTGCGGCGCCCCCTGCGGCGCGGCGCGGCGGGTTTGGCGCGGCTTGGGGCGGGCGTCTCCCGGCATTGCGCGCCGCCTCCGTTCCCGCCAAAGTAAGCGTCATGATCGACCGCCCGGCCATCGTGCCTGCCCCTGTGCACAGGGAGGAGCTCCTCGCGCTCGCCGGGCGCATGGCCGACGCCAGCGGCGAGATTCTCCACCGCTATTTCCGCAAGGACGTGCATTTCGACGACAAGGCCGACTCGACGCCGGTGACCGAGGCCGACCGCGAGGTGGAGAAGCGTCTGCGCGCCATGGTCGCCGAACGTTTCCCCGACCACGGCATCGTGGGCGAGGAATTCGGCGCCGTGAACGAGGACGCGGACTATGTCTGGGTGCTCGACCCCATCGACGGCACCAGCGGGTTCGTGACCGGGAAGCCCCTGTTCGGGACGCTCATCGGCTGCGTCCACCGGGGCGTGCCGATCCTGGGCGTCATCGACCACCCGGCGCTTTCCGAACGCTGGATCGGCGGCGCCTCGCTTCCGACCACGTTCAACGGCAAGGGCGTGCGCGTGCGCCGCTGCGCCAGGATTTCGGACGCCATGCTGTACGCCACCACGCCCCACATGTTCGTGGGCTCCGACGCGTACGCGTTCGAGGCGCTGTGCGAGGCGGTCAAGCGCCCGCAATACGGCGCCGACTGTTACGCCTATGCCCTTCTGGCTTCGGGGTTCGTCGATCTGGTGGTCGAGGCCGGGATGAAGCCGTGCGACTATTGCGCGCTCGCGCCCGTGGTGCAGGCCGCAGGCGGGATCATGACCGACTGGGAGGGCAGGCCTTTGGGCCTCGCCTCCGACGGCCGGGTCATCGCCGCGGGCGACGAGCGCGTGCACGCCAGCGCGCTCGCGATTCTGGCGGCGGGTGGAGAGCTCAAGCAGGGGGGATGACGGACATCGACCCCCCGGTGGAGTCAGGGCGACGGCCGGCCGCGATGGGGCGGCGGCCCGGGGAACTCGTCCGCCGCGCCGCTCTCGCCCTCACGGCGTTCGCTATCGCGGGCCTTCTCGTCGTTCCCGGCGGGGTTCGGGCGGAGGCGCAGAAGACGGCGCCGTCCGCCACGGCCGCCGCCATCACCGTGAGCCACGGCCTGTCGATCTACGGCGAGCTCAAGTACCCGCCGGATTTCGCCCACTTCACCTATGCCGATCCCGACGCGCCCAAGGGCGGCGACGTCAAGCTTTCGGCGGTGGGGACCTTCGACACCCTCAACCCGTTCATCCTCAGGGGCGTGGGGGCGGCGGGATTGGGCCTCACCTTCCAGACCCTGCTCGCCAATGCCGACGACGAGGCCTCCGCCGCCTACGGGCTGGTCGCCGAAAGCGTGGAGGTCCCCGCCGACCGTTCGTGGGTCATCTTCAATCTGCGGTCCGAGGCCCGCTTCCACGACGGCACGCCGATCACCGCCGACGACGTGATCTTTTCCTTCGAGACCCTGAAGACCAAGGGTCATCCCTTCTACCGCGCCTATTACGCCAGCGTGACCGCAGTCGAGAAGCTGGGGCCGAGACGGGTGCGGTTCACTTTCGCGCCCGGCAACAACCGGGAGCTCCCGTTCATCATCGGCAACGGATTGCCGATTCTCTCGAAGGCGTTCTTCGCCAACGTCGACTTCGAGCGCACGACGCTGCAGCCGGTTCTGGGGAGCGGCCCCTACAAGGTCGAAGCCGTCGATCCGGGCCGCTCCATCACCTACCGGCGGGTTAAGGATTTCTGGGCGCAGAACGTGCCGGCCGAGCGCGGTCAGAACAATTTCGACACCATCCGCTACGACTATTATCGCGACGCCACCGTGGAGCTCGAGGCATTCAAGGCCGGCGAATACGATTTCCGGCAGGAGAACACCGCCAAGGTGTGGGCCACGGGCTACGATTTCCCGGCGCTGCGCCAGGGGCTGGTGGTGAAGGAGGAAATTCCGAACGAGCAGCCGACCGGCATGCAGGCGTTCGTGTTCAATACAAGGCGCCCCATGTTCCAGGACCCCCGCGTGCGCCATGCGCTCGCCTATGCATTCGATTTCGAGTGGACCAACCGGAACCTGTTCTACGGCGCCTATACCCGCACCAGGAGCTATTTCTCCAACTCCGAGCTCGCTTCCCGCGGGCTTCCTCAGGGCGGGGAGCTGAAGATTCTCGAGCGCTACAAGGGCCGCATCCCCGACGAGGTCTTCACCACGCCTTACGAGCCGCCCTCCACCGAAATCGAGGGCGGAATCCGCACCAATCTGCGCATCGCGCGGCGGCTCCTGCGCGACGCGGGCTGGGAAATCCGAAGGGATCGTCTCGTCAATACCCTTACCGGAGAGCCGCTCGAATTCGAGATCCTGCTCGTCAATCCGGCGTTCGAGCGGGTCACGGGTCCGTTCGTGCGCAACCTGGAGCGTCTCGGCATCAGGGCCCGCATCCGCACCGTCGACACCTCCCAGTATCAGAACCGGGTCGATCACTTCGATTTCGACATGATCGTCGATGCCTTCGGCCAGTCGCTGTCGCCGGGAAACGAGCAGCGCGACTATTGGACCTCCAAGGCCGCCGATACGCCCGGCAGCCGCAATAGCATCGGCGTCCACGACCCGGTGGTGGACGAGCTCGTCGAGATGGTGATCGGCGCGCCCAGCCGCGATGAGCTGGTTCAGCGCACCCGGGCGCTGGACCGCGTGCTGCTGTGGAGTCACTACGTGATTCCCCATTGGCACGTGCGCACCTATCGCGTCGCCTATTGGGACAAGTTCGCCCGGGCCGCGGTGACGCCGAAATACGCGCTCGGCTTCAACAGCTGGTGGATCGATCCGGCGAAGGCCGCGCGCCTTCAGAATCGAATCTCGAGTCTGACCGGGGAATCGAACGCGCCGGGCAGGCCTACGGTCACGATTCAGCCCGTCTCCGCTTTTCTCACGATCGCGGCCGCCGTTTTCGGGCTTTGGCTGTGGCGGCGCGCACGGGCGGAACGGGAAAGCTGAGGACGCCCCATGCTCGCCTATGTCATCCGCCGCCTGTTCCTCATCATCCCGACCCTGTTCGGGATCATGATCATCAACTTCGCCATCGTGCAGGCGGCGCCGGGCGGCCCGGTGGAACAGGCGATCGCGCGCATCCGCGGCACCGCCGTCGAGGCCACGGCCCGGGTCGGCGGCACCGCCCCCGGCGAGACCGGAATAGCACCCCCGGCCACGGCCGCGCCCGAGGCGGCGGTGACCAGCAAGTATCGCGGCGCCCGCGGGCTGGACCCGGCCCTGATCAAGGATCTCGAGAAGCTCTATGGCTTCGACAAGCCGGCGCCCGAGCGGTTCGTCCGCATGATGCGCAGCTATCTGGTGTTCGATTTCGGCAACAGCTTCTTCCGCGACCGTTCGGTCGTGAGTCTGGTCCTGGAAAAGATGCCGGTCTCGATCTCGCTCGGCCTGTGGACCACTCTGCTCGTCTATCTGGTTTCGATCCCGCTCGGGGTCGCGAAGGCGGTCCGGGACGGCACGCCCTTCGACGTTTGGACCAGCGCCGTCGTCATCGTCGGCTATGCGATTCCCGGGTTCCTGTTCGCGATCCTGCTCGTGGTCCTGTTCGCGGGCGGCAGCTTCCTCGATTGGTTCCCGCTTCGCGGCCTCACCTCGCCCGGGTGGTCGGACATGAATTGGGTGCAGCGGATCGGCGATTATTTCTGGCACATCGCGTTGCCCATCACGGCCCTCGTCGTCGGCGGGTTCGCCGGGCTCACCATGCTGACCAAGAACTCGTTCCTCGAGGAGATCAACAAGCAGTACGTCGTCACCGCCAGGGCCAAGGGCCTGACCGAGCGGCGGGTGCTGTACGGCCATGTGTTCCGCAACGCGATGCTGATCCCGATCGCGGGTTTTCCGGCGGCGTTCGTCGGCATCCTGTTCACCGGGTCGCTGCTGATCGAGGTGATCTTCTCGCTCGACGGCCTCGGCCTGCTCGGATTCGAATCCGCGCTCAACCGCGACTATCCGGTCATGTTCGGGACCTTGTACTTCTACACCCTGCTCGGCCTGGTGATGAACCTGGTGAGCGACCTGACCTACGTGCTCATCGACCCGCGGATCGACTTCGAGTCCCGCGAGGTGTGACGATGGCGCAGCGGACGTTCCTCGGAATTCGCATCACGCCGCTGACGGCGCGCCGGCTGCGCAATTTCCGCGCCAACCGCCGCGGTTTCTGGTCGCTGTGGATCTTCCTCGCCCTGTTCGGCCTCACCCTGTTCGCCGAGGTGATCGCGAACGACCGGCCCCTGCTGGTGAAATTCGACGGCGCCTATTACGTCCCGGTCCTGAAGACCTATCCCGAGACCGCGTTCGGCGGCGAATTCGAGACCGAGGCCGATTACCGCGACCCCTATGTGGCGAAGCTGATCGAAGCCCGGGGGTGGATGATCTGGCCGCTCATTCCCTATTCCTACAACACCATCAATTACGACCTTCCGGTACCGGCCCCGGCGCCGCCCTCGGCCGAGAACTGGCTCGGCACCGACGACCAGGGCCGCGACGTGGTGGCGCGGCTCATCTACGGATTCCGCATCTCGGTGCTGTTCGGGTTGACGCTCACGCTCTTCAGCTCGGTCATCGGGGTCGCGGCCGGCGCGGTGCAGGGCTATTTCGGCGGCCTGACCGACCTTCTGTTCCAGCGCTTCATCGAGATCTGGTCGGGGCTGCCGATCCTGTTCCTTCTCATCATCCTCTCCAGCGTGGTGGAGCCCAATTTCTGGTGGCTCTTGGGCCTCATGCTCGTGTTCAGCTGGATGGCGCTCGTGGGCGTGGTGCGCGCCGAGTTCCTCCGCGCCCGCAATTTCGAGTATGTGCGCGCCGCCCGCGCGCTCGGCGTCTCCAACCCGGTCATCATATTCCGCCACGTGCTGCCCAACGCCATGGTGGCGTCCCTGACGTTCCTGCCGTTCATCCTCAACGGCTCGATCACCACCCTCACCTCGCTCGACTTCCTGGGCTTCGGCCTGCCGCCCGGGTCGCCCTCGCTGGGTGAGATGCTGGCGCAGGGCAAGGCCAACCTGTTCGCACCCTGGCTCGGCATCACCGCCTTCGTCGTGCTCGCGATCATGCTGAGCCTGCTCATCTTCATCGGCGAGGCGGTGCGCGACGCCTTCGACCCGCGAAAGACCCTGGCATGACGCCGCGCGATCAGGCTTCGGCCAGTCTGCTCGAGATTCGCGACCTGTCGGTTTCGTTCTCCGTACCGGGGCGCGAGATCCAGGCGGTGCGGCACATATCGTTCGACATCCGCAAGGGCGAGACCGTCGCCCTGGTGGGCGAGTCGGGTTCCGGCAAGTCGGTCACCGCGCTTTCCATCGTGCAGCTGCTGCCCTACCCCACCGCCCGCCATCCCTCGGGCAGCATAAAGTTCGAGGGCCAGGAGATGATCGGCGCCAAGCCCGACGTGCTGCGGCGCGTCCGCGGCGACCGGATCGCCATGATCTTCCAGGAGCCGATGACATCGCTCAATCCGCTCCACGTCGTGGAGAAGCAGATCGTCGAGACGCTGTCGCTTCACAAGGGCATGAACCGCGAGCAGGCTAGAGGCCGGGCGATCGAGCTTCTGACGCTCGTGGGCCTGCCGGAGGCCGAGAGCCGTCTGTCGTCCTATCCCCACCAGCTTTCGGGCGGCCAGCGCCAAAGGGTGATGATCGCCATGGCTCTGGCCAACGAGCCGGACCTTCTCATCGCCGACGAGCCGACGACGGCCCTCGACGTGACGATCCAGGCGCAGATCCTGAAGCTCCTCAAGGAGCTTCAGGCCAAGTTCGGGATGGCGATCCTGCTCATCACCCACGACCTCTCGATCGTCGAGAAGATCGCCGACCGGGTGTGCGTCATGACCGAGGGCGAGATCGTCGAACAGGACACGACGGAGCGCATCTTCCGCAGCCCGCAGCACCCCTATACGCGCAAGCTGATGGCGGCGCGGCCCGCCGGGCGCAAGCCCCCGCCGCCCGAAGGCGCCACCGAGCTTGTTTCCGGCGAGGACGTCAAGGTGTGGTTCCCCATCAAGCGCGGCGTGATGCGCCGCGTGGTCGGATACATCAAGGCCGTGGACGGCGTGACCCTTTGCGTGCGCGAGGGCCAGACCGTCGGCGTGGTGGGCGAGTCGGGCTGCGGCAAGACGAGCCTCGGGCTTGCCCTGCTGCGCCTGGAGCGAAGCCAGGGACGCATCCGTTTCCGCGGGCAGGACATCCAGGGATGGAGCTGGTCGAAGATGCGCCCGCTCAGGCGCGAGATGCAGATCGTGTTCCAGGATCCGTTCGCGAGCCTGAGCCCGCGCATGTCGGTGAGCCAGATCCTGGGCGAGGGGCTCGACGTCCACGGGCTGGCGCGGACATCGGCCGAACGCCGCGCCATGATCGTCCGGGCGCTGGAGGAAGTGGGCCTGGACGAGACCGCGCTCGATCGCTATCCCCACGAATTTTCCGGCGGCCAGCGCCAGCGCATCGCCATCGCCCGGGCCATGGTGCTGAAGCCCCGGTTCGTGGTGCTGGACGAACCGACCTCGGCCCTCGACATGTCGGTTCAGGCGCAGATCGTGGCCCTGCTGCGCGAGCTTCAGGCGCGCCACGGCCTGGCCTACCTGTTCATCAGCCACGATCTTCGGGTCGTGCGCGCGCTCTCCGACGAGATTCTGGTGATGCGGGCGGGCCGCGTGGTGGAAAGCGGCCCGCGGGACCAGGTGTTCGAGAGCCCCCGCGAGGCCTACACCAAGGCGCTGATCGCGGCGGCGCTCAATCTCGAGGCGGTGGAAGACGGCGTGGTCGCGACCTGACCGGCGGGCGCGCCGCTGCGCCCGATGGCAGATGCGTCAGCTTTCCCTATTCGACCCCGCGCAGCACAGCCTCGGCGAACTCGCTCAGGAAAACCGACCCCTTGACGGTGCGCTGCACCAGGATGCTGCGCCGGTCCTCGGGATCGGTCTTGCGCCGCACCAGATCGAGCGCGCACAGACGGTCGAGCGCGCGGGTCACCGCCGGCTTGGCGATCTCCAGCTCGCTGGCCAGTCCCCGCACCGTATGGGGCGGCTGCCCCAGATAGACGTCGAGCAGCACCGCAAGCTGGCGCGCGGTCAGATCGGGCGCGTCGCGGCGCACGGCCTCGCGCAGCATGCGCCGCCAGATCTCGAGCGCCTCGTGCGCCGTCAGGCGCATGGCCGGGCTCCGCAAAGTCGTTTCGTCTACGAATCAAATTAGCGGGGCGCGAAGGCCCCGGCAAGGGGACCGCGAAGCTTCCCGCTTATTGCGCCTTCCGGGCGCGGCTGGCTTTTCGCCCGCGGCCCTTCGCCGTCTTGCGGCCGGCGGCGCCGCGCTCGGCCGCGATCGCCTTGGGGC
>JBAVNO010000155.1:0-2374 GCA_049691095.1 Alphaproteobacteria bacterium
CGATCCAGCGCGGCGCCAAGGCGCCGGCGGCCGCCGGCGTCATCCACACCGATTTCCAGCGCGGGTTCATCTGCGCCGAGGTCATCGCCTACGACGACTATGTCGCCTGCGGCGGCGAACAAGGCGCCAAGGACGCGGGCAAGATGCGCCTCGAAGGCAAGGACTATGTGGTCGCGGACGGCGACGTGGTCCACTTCCGCTTCAACGTGTAGGACCGCACCCGGCCGGCGGCGTTACTGCCAGGGGGCGTGTTCCTCTTGAGTCGCGCCCACCTTCTTCTCGGGGACCTCGGCTTCGGGAACGACGGGCTGGCCGGCCGCGCGCTTGGAGTCGATCTCCGCCACCGTCTTTTCCAGGGCCAGGAACCGCTCCGGCGTGCTGGGATGGGTGGCCCCAAAGCCGGCATTGACACCGCTTGGATGGGCGATCGCCATGCGCCGCCAGAAGTTCGGCGTGTCCTCGATCTTGTATCCCGCCCGGGCCATCAGATAGAGGCCGACGTAATCCGCTTCGGCCTCGAATTCCTGACTGTAGGCGAGCGCCGCCATCTTGCCGAAGGCGCCCTGGGTGTTGACGCCGACGCCGGCGGCCAGGATGTCCAGAAGGATGCCGAGGAAGGCGTTGCCCCGCTGCTTGTCGATGTGATTCATCAGATTGTGCGCCGTCTCGTGGCTCACGACCGTCGCCAATTCCTCGTCGGTCGAGGCGAATCGCAGCATCCCGGTGTAGAACGCGACCATCTTGCCGTCGGCGAACGCGTTCACGTCGTCGCCGAAAACGAGGCCCACGTCGAAATCGCACGCCGTCACCGGGGTAATAGTGATCGTCCGGTCGCTCGTGGCGTCGCGGACCGTGATGTCGACCGGTTTGTTGTCCTTGGCGAACTCCAGGAACTTGTCGTGGAACTTCTTGCCGGCGTCGCGCCCGCGCGGGACGTCCCAGTTATTGAGCTTGATGATGCCGTCGCCCGCCTTGAGCCCCGCGTTGTCGGCCGGCGAACCGGCCGCCACGGTCGCGATGACCTCCGGCGCGTCGATCCGGAAGCGGCTCGAGATCGCCTTCGCGAAATCGTCGGTCACCGCGCTCTTGTCGATGAAGTACGCGCCCGATATCGGCCGCGTGCGCTCCTTGCACAGATCGGCGTTGGCGGTGAAGATCCGGAACGTCATGTCGTTCAAACGTCCCGCGTCCTTGATGTACTGATCGAGGATGAGCTGCCGCTGCTTCTCGGCCTCGGCTTCGGCGGCCTCCTTGCTGATCTGGGGCATCTTGGACGTGGGCGCGCAGGCGGAGAGCCACGTCGCGGCGAGAGTCGCCGCAAGGATTGCCAAACACCAATGGAACCGCCGCACCATGCGCTCGTGCCCTCACGCGCGCTCGTTTTCCGCTCTATCGTCGGTTGTGAGCGAGGCCGTGCGCCGCGTTGCCCCGCGTGCTTCCGACCTCATCTATGGTATTCCTCCGTGGTCGCTGCGGTCAACGACGGCCACGGGTCCGCGCGCCCCGCGTGTATGGTTACGCGCCCCGCGCCTATGGTTAATTGTATCGAGCGGGTCCAGCGGCATGGTGCGGCGGTCGGGGCATGCACGAGCTTGTACCGCCTAGGGACGACGCGGGGAGAGGGAGAGGAGCATGGGTGAGAGAGTCCGGCTTCAGGCCGCGGACGGACACCGGTTTTCCGGCTACCGCGCACGCCCCAAAGGAAAGGCCGCGGGCGCGCTGGTGGTGATTCAGGAGATCTTCGGCCTCAACGACCATATCCGCGCCGTCTGCGACCGCTTCGCCGCCGCCGGTTTCCTGACCGTATCGCCCGCTCTGTTCGACCGCATCGAGCGCGATGCCGAGTTCGGCTACACCGAGGAAGCGACGGCGCGGGGCCGCGCGCTCAGGGCCGAGCTCGGCTGGGACAAGCCGCTGCTCGACATCGGCGCGGCGATGCTTGATGCGGCCCGAGCAGGCCCCGTCGGCGTGGCCGGATTCTGCTGGGGCGGATCGCTGGCCTGGCTCGCCGCCACGCGGCTCGATGCGTCATGCGCGGTCTGCTACTACGGCGCGCAGATCATCGACTTCGTGGCCGAGCGGCCGCGCTGTCCGGTGATGATCCACTTCGGCACCAAGGACGCATTGATCCCGGTCGAAACCCGGGACAAGATCCGCGCCGCCCATCCCGAGGCCGAGATTCACACCTATCCGGCCGACCACGGATTCAACTGCGACGCGCGGGCGGCTTTCGACCCGGAGAATGCGGCCCTGGCCTGGGAACGCACGCTCGCCTTCCTGCGCACGCATGCCGGAGCCAAGACGGTCTAGCGCAGCGCGACTCGAGCCGGGACGTCGTCGCCCATGCAAGAGGCATCCAACCGCCCGGCGCCCG
>JBAVNO010000156.1:0-4161 GCA_049691095.1 Alphaproteobacteria bacterium
CCCCCTGTCGGCTGACCTGAGGATCTGCTAGAACAAGAGCGGTGCCGGGAGGTGGGGGTACGGAGGCGCAACTCCGTACCCCCGGTGGCGATCACGCATGTGTTGGCGGACGTGATCGACGGGATCATCGTCGCACAACTGGCCGTGTTCGTCCAGATCCCCTCGCGGGCAACCAGGTGGTATGGGTGTCCTCGTCTGGGCGATCCGGTGCCAGGAGTGCGGGAGGTGTTTCTTCCTCTGCCGGGGATGCTTTCACGGCCAGCGGTACTGTTCGGATCGGTGCCGGCAGCAGGCCCGGCGGCGGCAGTGTCGGGCCGCCCACGCGAGATACCTGGCCAAGCAGCAGGGCCGGCTGCGGCGAGCGGCCGCCACGGCCGCCTACCGGGAGAGAGTCGGCCTGGGCGCCTGCGCCGCCCGTCTCGGTGCAGAAAGTAATAGATCACGGTGTTGGACCACGGCCGGATGTGTGGGAGAAGAGATCCCGGCAGAGGCGTCGTGCGCCCGCTGCGGGGTGCGGGGACGGGTGAAACGCTGGCAATGACGGGAGCCGGGAGCCGATGGATGACCATGAGCAGCGCGGAGTGGGGGCCGGGGGTGGCGCGGAGTGTGGCGATCGCCAGGATCGGCACGACGCTGGGCCGGGCGCGCTGCCCGCAGCCCGCCCAGGTGGCCCGGATGCGGGAGAGCCTGAGCCGGCACGGGCAGTTGACGGCCGTGATCGCGGTGGAGCGCGAGGGGAAGCTGGAGCTGGTGGACGGCTTCAAGCGGCGCACGGCCGCGGCGCAGATGGGCTGGCCGGAGCTGGCGGTGAGCGTGCGCAGCCTGGATGGGCGCGGGCAATGGACGGCGATGCTGACGCTCAACCGCTCGAGCGGGTCGCTCTCGGTGCTGGAGGAAGGGCTGATCATCCGCGAGTTGTGCCAGAGCGGCCTGGCGCAGATCGAGATTGCGCAGGTGGTGGGCCGCCACAAGAGCTGGGTGTCGCGGCGGCTTGGCCTGGTGGAGCGGTTGCACCCGGAGCTGCTGGCGGGGGTCCGCACGGGGCTGCTGTCGGCCGGGGTGGCGCGGCGGCTGATCGGGTTGCCCGCGGGCAACCAGCTCGAGCTGGCGGCGGTGGTGACCCAGGCGGCGCTGACCACGGCGGAGACGGAGCTGTTGGTGAGCCTGTGGCAGAAGACGAGCGATCCCGCCATTCGGCGTTTTCTTCTGACCGAACCGCGCCGGGCCTTGCAGAACGCCCGCCCGGAGACGGGGAGCGCGCCGCCGGACCCGCGCCTGAGCGAGCGGGGCCGCAGGATCGCGCGGGCGCTCGCGCTCCTGCGTGGAGTGGCCCTGCGGCTGATCGACGCCCTGCAGAACCCGCCGCCCCTGTCCGAGCTGACGCTGCTAGAGGGGGAGCTGGAGCAGACCGCACAAGCGCTGCCCCGGGCGCTGGAAGCGCTTGGTTCCGCAACGAGGTGCGTGCGCTGCGGCGACACCAGCGGGCCGAGCGCGACGCCTACCTCCGCCGACTGCTGCGCGACGGCAGCTCGGTCAAGGGGGCAGCCAGAGCCGCCGGGGTCGACGTGAAGACCGTCCGCCGTCTGCTCCGGGGCCCCGCGGGGCGGCCCCGCAGGGCGAGCAAGCTGGATCCGTTTCGCCCGCTGATCACCAAGCTGGTCTGCGAGGACCAGTGGACGGCGGTGCTGGTGCTGCAGGAGATCCGCGCCCTCGGCTACACCGGCGGATACAGCGTGCTCAAGGAGTTCGTGCGCACCCTCCGGCCGAAAGCGGTCCGGCGGCCGCACCTGCGTTTCGAGACGGGGCCGGGCGAGCAGGGCCAGGTCGACCTCTCGCCCTACGAGGTCTTGCTGGCCGGGGCGCCGGTGGAGGTGGTGTGCTTCTCCTTCGTGCTCGGCTTCAGCCGGTGGCAGTACCTCCACTTCTTCCGCCACGCCGATGTCCACGCCGTCTGCTACGGCCACGTGCTGGCCTTCGAGCAGGCTGGCGGGGTTCCGGCCGAGATCCTCTACGACCGCATGAAGCAGGTGGTGCTGGAGAGCCATCGCCATCGCGTGGTCCTGCACCCGCTCTTCGCGGCGCTCTGCAGCCACTACGGGTTCCGGGTCGTACCGCTGGCGCCGGGGTACAAAGAAGGCAAAGGGAAAGTCGAGAACCCGTTCCGCTACGTGGAAGGCAACCTGCTGTTGTCTCACCGCCGCGAGGGGTTTCAAGGCATGGAGGACCTCAACGAGAAGGCCATGGCCTGGCTGCGCACCACCGCGTGGGTGCGCTGCCATGGCACCACCCAAGAGGTGCCGGCGGAGCGCCTGGCGGGCGAGCGGCTCCATCTGGGGCCGCTGCCGCCTCAGGGCTTCGAGGCCGCCCAGGTGGAAGAGCGGCTGGTGGGCGACGACTTCTGCGTGGCCTGGGAGACCAACCGCTACTCGGTGCCGCCGGCCTTCGCCGGGCACTCGGCCCTGGTGCGCGTGCTCGACGGCAAGCTGACGGTGGTTATCGGCGGCCAGGCCGTCACCGAGCACACCCTGAGAGAGACGCGGCACAAGCGGTACATCCTGCCCGAGCACGAGGCCCAGTTCCGCGCGCACTCGACCAGCCGGCATGTGTTGCGCGAGCAGTTCCTGCGCCTGGGGCCGGCCGCCCGCGACTTCCAGGATGGGCTGATCGCCGAGCACGGTGGGGCCGCTGGCTATCACATCTCCCGCATCCTTTCCCTGGCGCACCGGGTCGGCGCGCCCCGGGTGGCCGAGGCGCTACGCCACGCCGTGCGCTACGGCGCCTTCGACTACACCGCGGTAGCGCGCATCGTAGAGGGCAAGACCGACCAGCCCCTGGTTGTGCCGGCACCGGCCGGCCCCTTGCCCCAGCACCTCCACGAGTACTTGCGCGGGGTGGGCGAGCATCAGCGGCCGCTGCGCGACTACCAGCGCTTCCTGGAAACGCTCGGAGAGGAGTCGGACCGTGGCCAGTGAGGAACTCGATCGGCTGATCCACAACCTCAAGCGGCTGCACCTGGCCCACGCGGCCAACAACCTGGAGGAGCATCTGCGCCAGGGGGCGCACCTGAAGCTCGGCCACCTGGCTTTCCTGGCCCGGGTCATGGAGGCCGAGGTGCTGGCCCGGGCCGAGACCGGAACCAAGCGCCGGCTGGAGCAGGCCCAATTCCCGGAGATCCTGCGCATCGAAGATTACGACTTCAAGTTCCAGCCCACCCTCAATCGCAAGCAGCTGCTCGATGTGGCCGAGCTCGGCTTCGTGGATGGTTGCCAGGCGGTCCTGTTCATCGGCCCGAGCGGCGTGGGGAAAACGCACTTGGCCATCGGCCTGGGCGTGCGCGCCTGCGCCGCCGGGTACCAGGTTCGCTTCGCCCGGGCCAATGAGCTGCTCAAGCGCCTCTGGGCCGCCCTGGCCGACAACACGCTCGACGAGGTGTTGGAGGAACTCAGCCGCCCCCAGGTCCTCGTCCTCGACGAACTCACCCACGGGGCGCGCAAACCCGAGCACGACTATGCCACCGTTTTCTATGAACTCGTGGCGAGGCGCTATCGTCGGAGCGCCATCGTGCTGACCACCAATCTCGGTCTGGACCAGTGGCCGGACGCGCTGGGAACGCCCTCCCTGGTGACGCCGGCCCTCGACCGGCTGCTCGACGCCAGTCACACCTTCGTCTTTCCCGCCGATGCGCCCAGCTATCGCGCCCAGCGGCGTGCTGCGCCCGGCCCTTTGCCGCGCCCCCGCCATGGCACTCGCCGTGGTCCCGCAAAGCCCCGCTCCCCCCGGTGACCCGGCCCCGCGTTCCGATCGCCGACTCTCCCCGCGCCCACCCCGCTCCCTCGCCAGACCGGCCTCCCGTTTCCTGGCGCGCCCCGCGAAAATCACGACCCGCACAGGACGTCCGGAGGGCTTCCCGATGCGCCCGATCCGCGCGCAAAGGCCGATGATGCACCCGGGCAACTAAGCCCGTCGCGCACTCCAGCGCGGCTGGCCGGCTTCAGCTCCTCAAGAGAGGGGACACCAAGAGCGCCATACGGGGGGCACCTAGAGCCGGCGTTCGCACCACGATTATTCACCTCTTTAATTTGGTCTTTCAATCGGGTTTAAGAGGCCGGAGGGAGTCGATGTATTCCCCCCCAGTCATCATCGTCGTTTCTCCCCCTCCTC